>NZ_JBHWCL010000018.1:0-92728 GCF_042735125.1 Kitasatospora sp. NPDC059599
GTGCCGGTGCCGGTGCCGGTGCTGGTGCTGGTGCTGGTGGCGGTGGTCTTGGTGGAGGTGCTCTTCTTGCCGCCGGTCTGCTTGGGGGAGTGGCCAGCGCGGGCGGAGGGGGCCTGACGGGCGGGCTCGGCCTGGGCGGGTTCGTCGGCGCCCTGGTCCTGGTCCTTGCGGGCGGAGTCGAGGCTGCGGCGCAGGGCGTCCATGAGGTCGATGACGTTGGTGGCCTCGGGGGCGGGGCCGGTGGAGACGGCGATCTCGCGGCCGGCGAGCTTGTCCTCGACGAGTTTCCTCACCTGTTCCTCGTAGGTGTCGTGCCACTGTTCGGGCTGCCAGTCGAGGGCGAGCATGCCGATCAGCTGCTCGGCGGTCCTGACCTCCTGCGCGGAGAGCGTGACCTTCTGCGGCAGGTTGTCGACCTCGCGGTGCGGGTCGCGGACCTCGTCGGCGAAGTGCATGGTGTGCAGTTCCAGGATGCCGTTCTCGGAGCGCACCGCGGTGAGGTACTCCTTGCCGCGCATGGCGAACATGGCCAGCCCGGCCTTCCCTGCGTGTTCCAGGGCCTTGACCAGCAGGGCGTAGACCTTCTGGTACTCCTGGCCGCGCGGGCCGAGGTAGTAGGTGCGGTCGAAGAAGATCGGGTCGACGTCGGCGAGGTCGACGAAGCCGGCGATGTCGATAGTGCGGGAGCGGCCGGGGGAGATCTGTTCGAGTTCGTCGGGTTCGACGATCACGTACTCGCCGTCGGTGACCTCGTAGCCCTTCACGATGTCCGCGAATTCCACCTCCTTGTCGGTGCGCTCGTTGACCCGCTTGTTGCGCACCCGGTCGGATGTGCCGCGCTGCAGCTGGTGGAAACGGACGTCGTGGGACTGCGTGGCGGTGTAGAGGGCCACGGGCACGGTGACCAGGCCGAACGTGAGCACTCCGGTCCACATGGGTCGGGCCATCGCAGGGCCTCCTTCGCCGAACCGGTACCTGCCACCGCTCGCCGGGGACGGGTCACCGCCAGCGTCGCCGTGCCGGAGGCGGACCGCACCCGGGGATGGGCCAGCGGGCGTCGCCGCCCTACCGGGCCACTCGGAGCCACACGGCGACGCCCTACCGGGCGCCTGTACGGCTGCCCGGTTGGCCAAACCACACAGTCCCCCGCTGCGGCCGCGGGCGGTCGGTCAGCCGGCCCGGCCGCCGTGGCCGTCGTCCTCCAGCTGCCGCAGCCGCTCGGCCGTCTTCTGCAGGGCCTGGTGTGCCTGGGCGGCCTGGGTGCGGGCGCAGTCGTGGTCGGTTTCGGCGGTGCGGAGCCGGTTGTCGGCTTGGTCGAGGGTGTCGCGGGCTTGGTCGTGGCGTTGCTGGGCGTGGAGGAGTTCGCCGGCGGTCTGGTCGGCCTCGCTCTGGGCGCTCTGGCGGGCCGATCGGGCGGTGCGTAGTTCCCTGTCGGCGGCGTCGGCCCGCTCGGCGGCTTCCCGTTCGGCTCTTTCCGCCGCGGTCACCGCCGCTTGGGCTTCTTTCCGTTCGCGTGCCCGTGCCCGTGCCCGCTCGCGTTCGGCGCGGGCACGGGCGGGCGCCGGGTCCCGGTCGTCCGGGGGCGCGGCGCAGGTGCGGTCCGGGCGCCGTTGCGCCGCCGGGCGTGCGCGACGCGCTGTCGTATCCGGGCCGGCTGCGGCGCCGGGCGGGACATCTGTCTGTCCGGCCGCTGTGCCGCCGGCCTCGCCGAGCCCCGCTGTGCCGCCGGGCCCGGTTGCGTCGGTGATGGTGCCCGGCCACAGCGGCGGGTCGAGGGCGGTGGTCAGCCGGCCCTCGGACAGGGCTCGGGCGGCGTCCGGGTCGGCGAGGGCGGCGGACAGCGTGCGGTCCAGGTCGGCGGTGGCGTTCGCGCCGAGTGGGTGACCGGCGGCTCCCGCGTCCTGGCGGGCCTGTTCGGTGAGTGCCTGCACCAGGCGGCGGCGTTGGTCGGCGAGGGCGTGCAGCTGGTCGCCGACGAGGTGGTCCTGGGCGTCGCGCAGGGCCTGGCCGAGGTCGAGGAGCTGTTCGACGGGCTCGCGGTGCTGGTGGGCGAGGAGGTTGGCGGCCCAGGCGGCGAGGGTGGGCCGGTGCAGGGCGCGGATGCGCTTGGCCAGGGGCGGGTCGGTCTTCTTGACCTCGTGGGCGCGCGCGTTGCGGGCGGCGGTGAAGTCCGGCGGCGCGAGGGCGTAGAGCGCGTCGGCGATCTCGTCGACTCGGGCGGGCTGGCCACGTTCGGACTCTACGACGTTCCCGGCCCCACGGCCCCCGCCGGCAGACACCTCGGGACGGAGCGGTGACGAGCAGCGGACCCGCTGCCCCGACGGCCGCTGCTGGACCAGCCGCCACTTCGGCCTCGCACCCCGGGCGCACGCGCTGCGCGTGGTGTGCTCCTGCGGGTGGAACGGCCCCGCCCAGCGAGTCGACCTGGACGGGACCGGGAGGTGGCCACGAGCGCAACCGCCTGCACGGAGCCCCAGCACAGCTCAGCTGCCAGATGATCGTCCTGCCGGACCCGTAAGGCCTTCCGGCTGGGCCGCTCCTTCGAGCGGCCCAGCCGCGCCCTGTCGCATGGCCGGGTCGTAGGCCGGTCAGCTCTCGCTGTCGTCCAGCGTGTGCGGTTCGTCCCGGTCGCTACCCGGCTCGGGTTCCTCGGGAGCGGCGACAGGGGCGAGTGCGGCGTGGTTGCACGCCCAGGCCTGCGGGGTCAGGGCCGAGGCCAGGTCGGTGTAGTCGGGCAGGGCAGAGGCGACGTCGATGCGGGCCCGGGCCGCCGCCCGGGAGGCAGCCAGGAACGCCTGGAGGTCGAAGCCCGGTGTCGTCCTGGCCATGTTGGCCAGCGTCCACACGGCATCAGCCCGGGCTTGCGTGGTCGCCCTGGAAGCGGCCAGGACCGCGGCGAGGTCGACGGTGGGGTGCGCGGCTGCCCTCGCGGCGTCCGCGAGCACCGAGGAGGCGTCGAACCCCGACACGGTGGCGACATCCGTCGAGCTTGCAGGCCTGCCCTGCTGCCCGGCGTTGTCGGCGGTGCCGCGCCTACCCTGGGAGACGAGTTCGCTCAGGACCTCCTTGTGGAGCGCTGCCAGGGCGTCAGCCGTGGGCTGGTCCTGCAGATCGGGAGCGGATGGATCCCCGGAGGACAGCAGCGTCGGCACGCCCTGGTCCCCGTCCCCGCCGCTGGAGAACAACAGCTTGATGTGCCAGACACAGGCGACGCCTTCCAGCCCTCGCCCGGCAGCCGCCGCGAGGCCGTACAGCAGCCAGGTCGTCTCGGCGGTGTACCAGACCTCCTGGCCGATGCGGTGGCCGACCGCCTTGCCGGTGCTCAGCAGCGTGGTGCGCGGGGCCGTGGTCCAGGCGTTCCACTCCACGGGGTCGCCGCTCGTGGTGATCCCGGCAAACCCCGGCGCGGCGCGGTGCGAGCCGAGCGCGAGGCTCCCGATCGTGGTGGCCATCGATTCCGAGCCCAGGTAGCGCTTCGCGTCCGCGTCGGCGGCTGAACCGTTGACGGGCGTGGTGAAGGCGGTCACGACCGCGTCGAAGTCCTTCAGACGCTTCAGACGGTCGGCACAGTCCCCCAGGTCCTGGTCCATGGGAAAGCGGTAGGCGGTGCCGTCACCGAAGTCCTTGGTGTTGTTCGTGACGAAGTGCACCTCCTCGTCCGCAAACTCCCGCAGGAACCCAAGGACCGTGAACCAGATCGCGGCGTCCCGCGCACCCTCCGCCCGCTTCTCGCCCTGCTTCGCCGGCGGCAGCGCAAGCGCCTCCCGGGACAACGCCTTCAACGCAGCCCCACCCGAGGTCGGCACCACCTCGAAGAGCTCCGAATACAGCGCCCGCCAGTGCTCCTGGCACGCCTCCAGCTCCAGCACCGGCTCCCCGAACGCATCCGCCGGCCGCCACGGGGCCATCTCCCGCAACGACTTGAGCGCCGACACGGTCGCCTCACGCTGCGCCATGTAGTCCTTCGCCTTGTGGGCGACAAGTTCTTCCAGGACCGTTCCCGGGATGCCGACCCTGTGCTGTCCCGATGCGCGCAGGGCGCGCACGATGTCCGCCCGCGGGCTCCTCGGATCGATGCGGTTGACGGCGTTCGTATCGAAGATGATCATGTGGGTCCCCTCCCGCTTCCTACCGGGCGACATCCTTCCGCATGTCCGCCTGCCTGCCCACAGGCCAGCCAGCAATGCCCAGTGATGGCGACCGCTGTCAGGTTCTCTGCCCGGACGACGTCGGCGGGCTGATGCACACCCGTTCCCCCTGCAGACCACGGGGAGTAGCGTCCGGCCATGGTCACCTACACCTCCTCCCAGGACGCGTGGAACGCGCTGCGCGGGGCCCGCTCAGCGCCGCCAGGTCTGGCAGTCGATCTTCTGCCGGACGGCGATTGCGGCCCGTCGCGGCGCGAGGTCTTCCGCGCGGCGCTGGAACAGGCCCAGCAGTTCTTTCAGGCGGCGGACGCGGTCGGGCCCGCGACACAGCCGCTGCCGCTGTTCTATGGCCTGAGCCAGGCAGGGCGGGCGATCGCGGCAGCCGCACGGAGCCTGCCGGGCGAGGAGTGGAAGCTCAACACACACGGCATCAGTACGGAGAACGAAGCCGCACCGCTCCTTGAGGTCCGGTCGACCACCAGCCGCCCCGACAGCCGGGGAAGTTTCACGCGTCTCTCCCGCGCTCTCAAGTCCCCGGTGTGGTGGAAGCCGAAGCAGAAGGCGGACGGGGAGGGGGGAGAAGCGAGGGAACGAGGAGACGGGGCGATGGCCTTCGCCGATTTGTGGACTTTCCTGCCCGTCAGCAGGGACATTCCGCTCTTCGATGGCGCAGCGGAGCAGTTGGCGCCGCTCATCGTCGACCACCGCAACCTGCACCCGGAACCGCACCTCCAAGGAGGCATCCGCATTGGAGGACTTCCGGCCCGAGTTCTCGACGCCCCCGACAGTGAGGCCGCACTCGATGCCTACCTTGCCCGCTTCCCCGGCACGCGAGGCCCGGACATCAGCTGGTGGCCCCGCGAGGGCGAGCAGCGCCTTGTCCGGTCCTACGAGAGGGAGGCGGACGGGTCCGGCTCGATGGCAGTGGCGTTCCACGCGCCCGACGGCCGCGCCCTCACCCGGGACGGGTACCTCGACCGCCTGCGGCCGATCACCCGGCGCCACGACGGCGACTGGTACTTCACCCCCGCGATCGGGGAATCGACGCGCGGCATCCACCCACTGATGGCCTGGTGGGCGGTCATGCACGCCCTTTCCAACCTCGTCCGGTACCAGCCGGCCGAGTGGGCCCGCCACATCGACGTCGACGAGAGCGTCCACGCGGTGCCCATCGAGCGGCTCCTGGTGGAAGCCCGACGGGTCCTGCCCATCGTGATCGCCGAGACCCTCGACGAGGTCGCCACCTGACCGGTTCGGCCCTGGCTCCTCTGTCGCCGACCGCGGAGGCCGAGCCCGCCCGCCAGGCCCGGCAGACCGCCGTCGCTGCCCGTCCGTCAGGCCCAGGATCGGAGCAGGCCGGGGATGATGAGGCGCGGTTGATCGACGCGGGTCGGCTGGGGCGCGGCGGTCATGGTGGCCGTGCTGCCTGCCGCTGCTGTGGTTCAGTGGCTGGGGGCGGCGGTGCGGCCGGTGGTGAGGGCATCGTTCATGGTCTGGGCGAGGGGTCCCGCTGACCGTCACACGCCGGGCTGCGGCGCCCGCGGATCGCGGCCCCGCAGCCCGGAGTGCTTCCTCGGCAGATTCCGTCGCCCCGGCCGTCCGGAGACGGCCGGTGGCGCCGGCAGGATCCCGGATGGCCCCGGGGAGTTGCCGGATCGGCCACCCGGGCGTTGTCCGGGTGGGTACGGTCCCAACGGGATGGCCACGCGGACGGGGTAGGACATGGGCGAGAACAGGCACGGCGCTGAGCGGATCGGCGCGCTGATCGCCGCTCGCCGCCGGGAGCTGGGACTGTCGGAGGAGGACGTCGCGCAGCGCCTGGCCGCGCGCCGGCTGCGCCCCGACGCGCACCGACGTGTGGCGCTGGGAGACGGAATACCAGGGCCGTACCCCCGGCCCCTATTACCTGCCGCACGTGGCCGCCGTCCTGGATCTGGACGAGGGTCGGCTGCGCCGCGCCCGCGCCGCCTCGAAGGCGGCCCGCGCCGCCCGGTCTACCGCCGCTGCGGCGCGGCCGGCTGCCGACGTGGTCGCCGAGTACCTTCCGCCGGACACCGCGTTCGCGCCATGCGGGACCACGACGGGGCGCACCGTCGGCCGGGCGGATGCGGAGGCCCTGCTGGCCCGGGTGCACGGCCTGCGCCTCGCGGATGACGTCCTCGCCGGACGCGATCTGGCGTCGATCGTCGCCGCCGAACTGGACGCCGCCATCACGCTGCACAACTCGACCTGCCACACCGAGGCGGTCGGCCGGCGCCTGCTCGTCGCCGTCGGCGAACTCGCCCAACTCGCCGGATGGGCCGCCAGAAGGGGCCTCCGTGATAGCCGGGTATCCGTGTGGGATGTGCGTCCGCGTCCTTGATCACGTGGGTCATCATGCCGCGTTGCCCTCTGGCTGACGGACCAGATGGCCGTCGACCTGGCGGCGACGCCCGCGAAGTGGTTCACCACCGGGGCGGCCGCCTGTCGTCCGTGACGCTCGTTCAGGTGGCTGCCCGGCCCGGCCGGTGACCGGCGGCGGGCCATTCGAAGCTGCTGTCAGGCAGGGCACTCCCCGTCGATCGCCACGAGGGCGGTGCCCTGTCCGTACGTTGCCTGCGCTGACTCATTCGGGTTCTGCGGATGCGTCAACTCCTGTGCTGGGAAGGCACTAGCATGAGCCGCCTTAGCACCGAGGAAGGGGCCGCGTGCAGGGGATCGGAGGTTTGTGGCGGATGCTTCGGGCTCCGTTCGCGAGGCGTTCGAAGCCGCTGCCGGAGCCGGCCGGCACGGACCGGGCCGCCTGGACGGACCCTGAAGCACGGCAGGCAGACTGGGACACCGAGCTCGTGAACAAGCTGTTCCACGAGGCGATAGGAGGGGACACCGCCAGGGCGGTGAGCTTGGCCCGCCAGGCTGTCCGCGAAGGCCAGGAAGGTGCCGTGGCACAACTGGCCGTGTACCTGGCCAGGGCAATCGATCTCTCCTATGCGGAGCGTCTTGCGATGGTGGCATTGGAAGCCGGTGCGACCGAGTGCCTGGACGCTGTTGTGGACGTCTTCGAAGAGCTTGGTCACAGCGATAGAGCCCAATTTCTTCTTCGCGAGAAGGCCCGACGTGTGGATTACCCGTCACCGGAGGCCTTGCTGGAGGAGTTGGAGGAGTTGGACAAGCTCCCGAGCGTGCGGGACGTGATTCTGCGCGCGGCGGACCAGGACAGGGCAAGTCCGGAGGTGCTGGCGGTAGCGAGCCCGGCCCAGGCCGACGAAGCCATCGACGAGGCTGTCGCGCCTGATCTTGCCGTGACAGCCGGAATGAGTGTGGATCTCGCCATGGCCAAACTGTTCCTCCGTCTTGGGTCGCCACCTGAGCCGACAGCGCTCGAATACGCGCCCTCATCGAGCGGCGGAGGGGGTACGACGTCGTGAGCACGGACGAGCACGACCGTTTCCGAGTCCGGCCTGCGAATAGCGAGGACGCCATGATCTCCGCGGCCATGGGGATCGCCGCACGGTGGGGCGAGGTACTCGGGCCGGAGAAGCTGGAAGTTGCCCTGAAGGCTCTCGAACCGCAGCTCAAGCGCGAGCACGCCATTGCCCTGAAGCGACTGGACATGCAGCAGGCTGACCTCGACCGGCAGGCGCAGGAGGCACGCGAGCAGCGTGCCGACCGTCGGTACTTCGCCGGGCTCATCGTCGGCGCGACCGTGGCTGTCGCGATGCTCGGCGCGGGCGTGTACGTGGCCAAGGACGCCTGGTGGCTCGCCGCTCTCCTGTGTGGGCCGAGCCTCCTGGCGCTGGCGAAGATCTTCGTGCTTCGTCGTAGCGATGCCGGGGACATGAGCGCGGTGGCCCTCACCGCACGGGGCGCGACACAGGCGGCCCAGCAAGGGCAGGCAGTTCCACCCACTCAGTAACCACCGGTGCTCCCATCCTCGCCTGGGCCGCAGCGAGCCGCGGCCCGCCGGTGCAGAGTGCCGGCGACACCGAGAAACAGCTCGTCGCAGTCCTCGACGCCCTAGCCACCGCCGAGCACCTCGTGTACCGCCCCGGTCCCGCCGCGCCGGGTCGGGACCGGCGCCCGCGTCACCACGGGGCGGAGCCGTCGCATTCGTCGTCATGACCGTTGAATCCGGCTGCTCCTGCCCGGTTACACGCCCAAGTCCGAGCCCTTGAAGACGACCTCGCCGCAGCCCGTACGAGCCTGCGCAACATGATCCGCAACGAGAACCGCACCCGGTGACCACCCACCGCAACGAGACACCGCCGAGGCCGTTAGCCTGTTGCGGGGACGCACCAATGTCGAGGGAGGGCGACCATTTGGGGACCACACTGCAGCAGCAGCTCGACGGCCTTCTGGACCGTGCGCTGCCCGACCAGAACCCGGGCCCATGCCCGGCCGATGCCACCCCACAGGCACGCTATGAACACCTGGAGGCCACCAGGCTGCACCTGAGCCAGGCCCTGGCCGCCGACCTGGCCCTGACCATGCGCATGGCCGATGATCTCCTGCCACTGCTCGCCCTCGACGACAACCTCACCAGCCAGCTCGCCTTTCCCCTGATAGCGGCGCTCGGACGCCGCCCGGTCCTGACCCACCTCATCGACCACGCCCGCACCGGCAGCTGGCCGACCCGCGCAGGCGCCTGCGCGGCCGCCTACTGGGTCAGCGTGTGGCGCCCGACCACCCGGCGCGACGAGATCATCGCCACCGCGCGCAGCGGCACTCTGCCCGTCGAACAAGCCCGCACCCTTCTACTCCAGGACCAGCAGCACCCCAACTGGCGCCCCAACGACCACATCAGCGACCTGTGGCCCCACCTCTGGAAGGCAGCAGCCGAGACCTTCGTGCACTGCCAGGACGACGAGCTGCGCCAGCGGCTCCAGACTGCCTTTCCGCTGGACGCGGACCGCTACCCGCCCGAACATAGTCCGCTGCTGGGCCAAGCCCGTCTGATCGCCGAGGACAGGTCCCACCTCTTCGACCGCCTGCTGACGCACCGCACCGGCTACGGCATCGCCATCTGATCCGCGCTGACAGCTCACTTCCAGAGCGAACCCGCAAGGCGAGGCCATGTGTGCTGCGGGTCAGGGCGGACGAGTCGCTACCGTGGCGCCGACCTCGGACACCGGAGCGGGCCCGGGTCCGGGGCCGGTTCTACAAGGCCACCCCAAGGGCCTCCAACTGCCCTGTCCAGGAGCGTTCTTTCTGATCAGGGTGGGATGGTGTGAGCTGGGTTGATCAGTTTGGCGTTCGCGGCGGATGCTCGCCTGCAAGGGGGCGGATTGCCGGGGACATGGTCAATCACCCGGCTGCGGTACGGCCGTGAGCTGGGGGTTTGTCGGGTGGGCGGGATGGGTGATCAGGTCTGGTCACGTGTAGTGAGTGGTGGTCAGGTTCGTTGAGTATTGGAATGTGCTGAGCCGGACCGGGGCTCACCAGTTGCGGGACCGCGCCGCCGCCTACCGGCGCTTCCTCGATGCCGCCGTGCTGGCTGGCCTCCACATCACCTGGCTGTCACGAGCCTGTCCGTGCCGACGCTGGGCCTCTCCGCGGAGCAGATGGACCAGGCAATGGACTTTTTCACTACCGCGCAGCGCGCCTTCGTCATCGCCGTCCGGGAAGACCTCGGCTACACCGCCCGCTGGTGGCAGCTGCTGCGCAAGCGCAAGGAGAAGCGCTACCGCCAGCGCGGGGAGTTCGAGGCCGGCCTCCGCTGACCGGGACGCGGGTCAGAAGATCGGGGCGGGGCCGTCCGGGGCGATGAACCGCGCGCCCATGTTGTCGTTCGGGTTCAGGTAGACCAGTGCGGTGAACCACAGCGCCGCCGCCTTCGGGTCGCGGCGCCGCAGCAGGTCGGCGTAGGCGAACAGCAAGCGGTGCGCGGGGCGGTTGTCGAGCTCGCTGTAGAGCAGCACGTCGGTGAACGGGAAGGGCAGCGACTGCTGGAGCACGCACACCCCGGCCCGCGCCCACTCCAGCGCGGCGTCCAGGCCCTCGGGGTCGACGTCGCCCTGGTCGTCCTCGTTGTCGCCGAAGTCGCCATCCCCTTCGCGCAGGCCCGCCAGCTCGTAGGCGATCGTGGCGTAGGCGACCAGATCCCTGGGGCGCAGCTGGCGGTCGCTGATCGTCACCGACACCTTCTCGTACGCCGCCTCGTACGCCTCGCTGCTCTCCTCGTCCGGGGTCCAGACCCGTTTCATCCGCCAGGACTGGCGCACCGGCAGCTTGGCGATCCGCTTCTCCAGCTTCGACAGCTAGTCGCCGGCCTCGCGGTGCTCGGCGTAGAAGTCGGCGGAGTCGAACTCGTTGTACTCCGGGTCCTGGATCCAGGCCAGCAGCGGCCGGTCCAGCTGCGCGAGTGCCTCGGCTGCCAGGCCGGACGGCACCAGCCACGGCAACGTGCCCTCCAGGCTCTTCTCCACGGTCTTCGGGTCCTGGCCCACGGTCCTGTCGTCCATGCCGGGGAGTCTTCAGGACGGCGCCGCACCGCGTGCCCGAAGCAGCAGAATTCACCGCCACGGAGAGCGCGGCGGTGTAGGAGAAGGCTGCCGGCCGCCACCCGCAGGTGACGGCTTCCAGCGCTTTCTCAGGGCCCCGGCAGCCTACCGCCGACCAACGCGCCAGCCCGGCCGGGACGGCCCGCTACGCCCACTCCATCCCCCGCTTCAACCCGGCTCGTAGGGTGCCTGAACAGCGAACTTGACACCCCATCAGCCGGTCCTACTAGAGTTTCCCTGCACGTCTGTAGCCCACAATCTGGGCCGCCCTGCCCCGTGCCGCCTCCGGCGGCGGGATCATGTCACTCCAGTAGGCAGCCGCCCCGGCTCAAAGGGGCGTTGGACTGCGCGGTGAGTACTTGCAGACGGCTCTTCCTGGGCGGACGACCGATCGACTGGATGCCCACAGGGGCCCCTCTTGTTTCGGTGACCTTGCGCATCCCCCGTGGAAAGGGTGGCTGCGTGTTCCGGGTGCGTGCCGCGTCCCGCTTCAGCCGGGCACGACCAGACGTACCCGGCTCTCCTGCCGGGGGAGAGACAGTGCATCATGGCACCCCGCAACCGCCCCGACGGCCCCTACCCCTACCCCACCCACCCCGACTGGGTGGCCAAGCTCTGCGAAGCGGTCGCCAACACCTGCAAGGCCGAAGGCCTGATCCCGCTTCCCGAGGCCGCCGTCAAGTACGGCCTGGCCCCCGCCCTCGGAGCCGGCGAAGCGCGGCGCGTCGTGGAGACCCAGAAGTCCGGCCTCCGGGTGCTGCGCCAGGCCGCCTTCCACATCGAGGGACGCGACACCCCCCAGGCGATGCTCTTCCTCAACGTCGAGCTACACGGCGCCGGCTCTGTGCAGTGGCTGCTCAACGACCGCACGCGCAGCAGCTGGGTCCGCCCAACCCCGGAAACCACCACCTTGCAGGCCCAGCTCGTCGCGGCCGAGATCAGCCTCACCCGTGCCAAGGCCGGCCTGGAACGCGCCAAGGAAGCCGTCCGCGGCACGAGGTCTGCCGACCAGGCCGACAAGGACGCCGCCGACACCGCGCTCAAAGCCGCCGAGCAGCACCACCAGCACGCCGACGATCAGCACAAGCAGGCCGAGCGCGCCCTCAACTACCGCCGGCCCCTGCCCCGCATCAGCGCCCACCACGAAGCCGACCGCCCCACCGCGGCCCTGACCACCGAGGTGCTCCCCACCGAGGTCGTGGCCTCCGTGCAGCAGTACGCCACCACGAAGCTTCGCGAGCGCGGACGGCTGCGCCCGTACGACCTGGAAGAGTCACTCGTCCAGGAAGGCCAGCGCGACCGCGCCACCGTCGTACTGCAGCGGATCTCGATGACGGACCCGGACGGCACCCTCAACGAAGCCTGGCGTGCGGTGCGGGTCACCGGCAACAACCGCGCCGAGTGCTGCCTGCGGATCTTCGGGCTGGAGGCCCACCAGATCATCACCGGCGTGCCCCAGCCGATGCTGCTCCTGGACGGCGAGAAGGAAGACTCCGCCCTCATCCTGCGAGGCCTCGGCGAGATCCTCCGGCGCCTTAGCGCCCGCCTGAACACCGAGTACGCCAACGAGGACCGGAACATCGACGGGATCGCCGAGCGGGCAAAGAAGATCGCCCAGGTACCGGTGAGGGTAGTCATCGGAGCCGCCGAGCCCGAGCGCCTGGAAGCATCCCTGCGAGACCTCAACGCCCACGACCACCTGCGGGGCCAACTAGCCTTCGTCGACGACGAGCGCGCCCTCGCGCTCTGGTCCAGCATCGTCAAGGCGTACCAGGACAGCGGGCTCCTCGGTCACCTCCTCCTCGACCACGCGGCCCAGGACGGCTGCCCGCCCGACGCCCAGCTCGACACGGACGCCGTCGCCGACGCACTGCTGGGATCGGGCCTACTCGACCCCCTCACCCCGCTCCTGCCCGCCACGGAGCCCGTCACTACGCAGGCACTGCGCGACGCGGCCATCCGCTGCACCACCGTCATGATGTTCCCGCCGGTCCCGCCCAGGCCCGCCAACCACATCGCCGGCACGCATCGCCAAACCGGCCGCTACTGGCCCATTGTCAGGAAGTGCCTCATGGAGGCACCGTGGAGCGTCGGCAACGGCAAGGACGGACAGAAGGTCAGGCGCCGCACCGAGGTCTGGGCGGCCGCCATCGGCCAGCTCTTCGTCCACCGCGGCAACCTCCTCGCCGTCCGGGCCGTCTTCGCGCCCAGCGACGTCCAGGAGGGCGTGCGCCCCGACCGGCGCAGCCTTGCCGACATCCTCCGTGACTGCGAGAACGGCGACCGCCAGGCATGGTCAACCCTGGTCCGCCACCACCTGCTCGCCGGCCTCGTCAACGCCCCCGAGAAGTTCATCACCTCCGGCCAAGGCTCCGAAGCAGGCGACAACCGCAAGGGAGTGCGCCGAACACCTCTCAACGCCATCGCTGCGCTCACCCGCGCCTTCGACAAGCCCGACCACCCGCACGTCACCCGCCAGCTGCTGCTGTCCTTCGCCCGCTCGGTGCTGCACGCCCCGGACGCTCCCGAGGGCGTCCTGGCCTCCCCTGCCGGCACCTTTCTCGCCCCTGACGCCCACGGCCAAGCCCGGCCGGACACGCTGGCCGACAAGGAATGGTTCGACGACCTGTTCCCCAAGTTCGCCACGACCACCGGCGAGGAGGAGGAGGCCCCGAACCTCGACGAGGACGAGGAGGAGGACGACCTCGACGAGGGCGAAGGCCCCGAATCCTCCACCTACACCCGCGACCAGTACGAGAACCAGAACGCCAGGATGGCGCGCTTGCGGCTGGAACTCATCAGCCAGCTGAAGGCCACCCGGGCCGCCTTCGACGGTGTTGCCGAGCAGACCCGGTCCCTTACGAGCGTGGCGGAGGACGCCCGGAGCGCACGGATCCTGGCAGGGGCCGAAACCGCACCGGTGGACACCATCATGCTCCACCTCCAGGACATCAAAGCCATGGACGACATGACGAAGGCATTGTCGGAGTCCCTCATGGACGCGTTCAAGGTGGTGATGGAGCTGTGAAACCGGACTGCTGCCCGGAGCCTCTCGTCGGCCCGGCTGTTGGTGAGCGGACTCTCGTCTACGCCCACGCGAGCCTGGGACCGCTGGCCATCGGCGAGTGGCCCCAGCGAATGAGCCTCCACTACCAAGAGCGGGACATCACACTCAGCGTCCTCAACGACATACTGGCCGGCCTCTACCTTGCTGTGGACCACCAGGGCCGAATCCGCTGGCTCGGCAAGGCCCACCGCAACGGAGGCGTAGCCCAACGCCTCCGAGAACACCTCGCCCACCCGGAACGCGAGCGGGTCTTTGCTCACCTCTACGTCTTCGAGACCAAGTCTGACTGCCCCACCACGGCACTCGCGTGCGCCGAAGGCATGGCCGCCGACCTTCTGGAACTCCGAGGCCGCCTCGGCCCCAGGACCTGGCCAGCAGCTACCCGGTGGAATCAGCTTGTAGCCGCAGCTGCGTAGGGTGAAACCGCTGGTCGGCCCCGCACTCCCTGCAGGGCTGACCAGCGGCGCCCCTTTGCCAGAGCGATGCCGGTCGCCGCGTGCCCGTAACCTGCTACGCCCACTCCACGCCGTGCTCGGCGAGCTGCGCGAGCTGGCCCTCGGTCAGCCCCACCCGCCTGCTTTTCTGATTGTTGAGCCAGGTGCCCAGCGCGAAATGCGACACCACCACCCGCTCCTCACCGCCAGGACCGGCCTCCACGGTCTCCAACGGCTCCTTGTGCGGGCGCCTGACGGCCGCATGCCCTTCCCGCGCCACGAACTGCGCCAGCGCCGCCAGACCCCTGGGCAAACCGGTCCGTGCGGGACACCTTCGGCTTCGCCTCGGCCGCGGCCTTCGCGGCCACCAGCTCCGGGTCGGCCTCGATGCCGATCGCCGACAGCAGGTCCCGCTGCTCCTCCTCCAGACCGGGCCAGCTGGCCCGCTGCGCCTTCACCCACCGGCCGAGCTGCTCACCCTCGAACACCGTGTCCTCGGGCATCCGGGTCCAGTCGACCAGGCCGTCGGTGTCCAGCCACCACATGCGGGCGGTGGCGTACGCGCGCTGCCAGGTGACCGGCCAGGTGGGGCACCACCACGGGTCGATCTCCTCCAACGCCCGCCGCCGCTCCGGCGCCAGCGCCCCCTGCTCGCCCGCCGGCACCTGCGCCGCGGCCCGCAGCTCCGACAACCACGTGCCGATCGCGTACCCGCCAACCGAGGCCCGCGCCGGCGCCGCCAACGACCCGCCGTGGCCCTTCGCCCAGACCCGCGCCCAGTCCAGCCCGGCCTCGAACCGGGCATCGCTCACGGACCAGATCATGCCGAGCGCGTCGAGCATCTCCACCCGGTATGGCGCCAGTTCGCCATTCGTATTCTCGCCGCGCCGGTCCGACAGCCACTTTCCGAGCGGGTAATTCCCGTTCTCCCCGACAAGTGCCGAATAGGGAACGTCAAGGCCGCCGGTCTCCTCGAACCATTTCCGCGCATGCCCGATCCCCTCACGCCACAGCTGCGTCTCGCCGACCAGCACCCGGGAGGCGATGAACAGGGCGAGCACGTTCTCGTCCACCGGCGACTGGAACCGCACCGGCAGCGTGAACGCCCCCGACCCGCCACCCCCACCAACCATGCTCTCACCAGGGCCGGAAGCAGCCTCGGCGCTGCGCCCCTAGGTCCGCTTGCCTGACTTCTGCGGCACCGCGAGGGCCGGGGCTCCTGGCCGTGACCAGCTCTAGTGGAACCGGGGCTGCACGGGCCCCCTACAGTCGGTGCATTGGCCCCAACGGGTCGTGACCCGCGCAGTCAAGATTCAGTGGCAGAAAACGACGTTGGTCAAAGTTCGGTGGCAAACGGTCAAGGTTCAGCGGCAGAGGACACGGCCGACACGGCGGCGTCCATCCTGGACAGCTCACGTTCCAGGTCGCAGAGCACCGTGCGGGGCATCGCCGCGGCCAGTGCGCAGACCGAGACCAGCGCGATCCGCTCGCCCGTCGCCAGCAGCAGCCGGCCGCCAGAGTAGGGGTTGCCGGTCACCAGGCCGGCGGTCAGGGCGTAGCGCAGCTCGTCGTCCGGCTGTCCCTCGCCGCCGGGGACGATCTCCCGGCCTGCGGTCTGTTCGATGGCGTCGGCGGCCTGTTCCAGCACCGCGCGGTGGCCCTCCGCGCTCTGCCGTTCGGCGAGTTCCCGCACCCACGCGGCGGCCCGTCGGCCCGTCTCGCCCGCCGCGGCGATCGCGTCGTTCACCGCCTGCTACCGCGCCTGCTCCCGCTCGTGGTCGGAGGGGCCCGGCTGCAGCGCGTCCTCGGGGGCGACAGTGTCCGCGTCGCGTGCGGGCAGGTCGGGCCTGGGCACCGTGGGGCTGGTGCGGAGAGCGGGAAACGGGCGCAGCACCGACCGGTAACACCACCGCTCCCTGGGGCGGCCTTCCTCCGCTGCGGGATGGGCGGCAAATCCGTTGGAGGCGTTCTTCCGGGAACCCTACGATGCGGTCATGACGGCTGGGGTGGGTGTACGTGTCGTGAAGGCGGTGTCGGGGGTCGCTGTTGCGGTTCTGCTGGCGGGGACGTCGACGGGTTGCGCAGACGGCTCGCCGTCGCCGGCCGTGGCGACGGCGGCCAGCGGTTCCGCGAGCACGGCGCCAGGCTCCCCGCGGGAGACCGCTGCGGCGGTGGCCGGCAGCCCCGCGAGTGCGGCCCCGGGTTCCCTGCGGATGACCGCTCCGCCGACTCTTCCTGGCGGCTACCGAGCCGAGAGCCCCGCCCAGGTGCGCCTCCCGGCGGGCCCGCAGCCGACCGACTATGGGAGTTTCGACGGCAGCCTGACGGCCAGGTACACCGCCGACTCCGGCGGAGTCCTGGTCATCGGCGGGGCCTGGGGCACCATCACCGATCCCGGCGCGGCGATGACGGTCGCGATCGCCGCGATGGAGTCCCCGCACGGCCGTTGGACGGTGCCGCCGGCCGACGTTGAGGCCCGGGACCCGAACGACCCGCAGGGCCGGCTCACGTGCGGAGTCTGGACCGAGGCGCTGCTCGTCAACGCCATCTGCCTCTGGGCCGACCACTACACCGCCGGTTCGGTGGACTTCCCGGCCTGGGCCGAAGGGAGTCCCGCCGTCCTCAACCCGGCCACCGCCGCCGACCGCGCCCGCCGCATCCGCGACGCGATGACGGCCCCCAAGTAGCCGCCGGACCACCCGCACACGGACGCGCACAACGAGGGGAACCGCGCAGTGGACAGCCACACGGGTCCTTACCAGGACTTCATCGAGGTACTTGCCCATCCTCATGCCGGCGCTCACCGGCAGGCCCTGACGGGGGAGCTGATCGCCGTCTACGCAGAGATGAACCACCTCCTGGCCCGCACCAAAGGGACGATGGCAACGGCGGTGTGGGCGGAGTGCGGTGACGAGCTTCTTCGGTGCACGGCGCTCTACCGCAATGCCTGGACGCGGTTCGTCGCAGGGGTCGACGACTGCCTGAACGGCGCGGACATCGTGACCTCCCCGCTGCTGGGCCGGGAGACGACGCAGGCATTCCAGGCGGCTGTGGCGGGGCTCCGGGCCGCGCTCGACGTCCTGAGGGCGGAGGCTCGTCGGCTGGACTGCGAGAGCTGGGCACACTAGCGCCACCACCCGCCACCGCACGGCCCGGATCGGTGGCAGCACGATCCAGCCCCGCAGGACGATGGGGGAGTTGGCCTTTCGCGGCCTGCCACGGGGTGTTGTGGTGGATGATCGCTGCGTGAGTGCGACGTGGTGGGAGGGGCGGTGTGGCACCCGGCTGGCGGAACTGGCGCCGGCGCTGGTGTTCTTCGGCGCGGAGTCCCCGGAGGACCCAGGCGCGGGTGAACTCGCCCGCGTCGCCGTGCTCCTGGCCGGGGACTACCTCGTCAGTGACCGGGGCTCCGGGGTCCACCGCGTGGGTGGCCTGTTGCAGCAGACTGCTGTCGCTCTGCACGCCGCCGACCGCCTGCGCGGCACCGCGGTCCCCGGTGGTCCTGCGGCCGTCCCGGCTGGTTGTGGGCCTCTCCGGTCTCGGGTTCTGCGACTCCGTCTGCCTGAACGCGCTGCTCGGCGCGCTGGCGGCCGCGCGGGCCGTTGGCGTCGAGTTGCTGCTGGCCGCTCCCGGCGCGCAGGCGCGCCGACTGCTGGAGGTCACCGGTGCCGATGAGGTGTTCACCGTCCGCCCGAGCGTGCGCGCCGCCCTCGCCACGCCAGGGTGAGCCCCCCCCGCGGACTGCCTCGCCACCGTCACGCTGCCCGGCACCGGCACCGGCACCGGCACCGGCATCGGCGCTCGCCCGCAAGCACCGCGGCTGACGCCCCGGCGCCCGCCCCGGCCGCCAGGGCGCTCGTCGGTCTCCGAGGGCGTCGCGAGGGTGCTGGAACTCACCGGAGCCGAATGGGTGTTTCCCGCCGATCCGGACGTGCCGTGGTTTGCCGGGCGCTGCCTGTCGCGGATCCGGCGTCCCTGCCGTGGCGGCCAGGGACGCCCTTGCCTTGTGCGGCCGTCACCCGCCGAGTTCCACCCGGGCCGCGGTCTCCCACTCATACATCTGCCGGTCGCGGCCCAGGACGATGAGCTCGGCCGCGGTGACGCGGGCGGTGGCCGGGTAGGTCGTGACGCTGGCGAGGGCGTCGGCGGCGGGCTGGGCCGGGCCGTCGGCGTTGGAGTAGGCGACGGAGACGTGGGGGCGGAAGCCGTCGGCCTGCTCGGGGACCTCGGGCCAGATGTCGGCGATGGCGGTGCGGATGGCCGAGCGGACGGCGTGGACGGGTTCGGCCGGGTCGACGGTGAGGAGCAGGGCCTCGGGGGTGACGATCGCCGGTCCCAGCGCGAGGTCGAACGCCGGGATCTTCGCGAGGTGGTGGGCGGCGGCGTCGGCGATGGCGCGGGCGTCGGCCTGGCTCACTTCGGCAGTGGAGCCGAGGCCTTGCATGGTGAGGTGGAGCCAGGGGTCGGGGACCAGGTCGAGGCCGGGGACGTCGGCCAGGGCGTGGCGGTAGTCGGCGGCCAGGCGGTGGACGTCGTCGGCGCCGTCGAAGGTGAGGTGCCAGGTGTACCAGCGGGTGCCCTGGCTCCAACCGGGGCGCCACCACCAGTGGTCGGCCATGCGTGCCGGAGTGTCAGTCATGGTCGCCGATCCAATCACTGTCCGGGCCCGCCAGGGAGAGGGCGAGCGTGGCTTCGCGGACGGCGGTCTGCACGACGTCCTGGAGGCGCCGTCCGGCGGTGCTGTCGCCCATGGGCGATCCGGCGGCGTCGCGGGCGAGGTCGCGCAGGCGCTGGCGCACGGGTGCCGTGCGGTGTTCGGCCGGCAGGGCGAGGACGGGGGAGAGCGCGTCAAGGACGCCGTCGGGTTCACCGGCGAGGAGGTGGGCGCCGGCGCGGGTGATGTGCAGCTGGGCGATGGTGCCCAGAGGCCGGATGTCCTGGCGCTGGAGGGCGGCCAGGCCGCGGTCGGCGTGGGAGAGCGCCCGGGCCGGGTCGTCGCTTCGCAGGTAGACAGCGGACCCGTAGTTGGCGAGCCGTCCGTCGGGGCAGGCGAAGAGCCCGCCGACCTTGTCGTGGACCGCGCTGGCGAGGTCGAGTTCCGCGGCTGCCTCGGCCTGGCTGAAGGCGTTCTTCGCCTCGCTGCGGGCGCCGGCCTCCGCCCACGCGTCGGCGGCCTGGCAGTGGAGCAGGACGGTGACGGTCCCGGGCGCCTGAAAGGCGGCGCCTCGCTCGGCGTGCTGGATGGCCGCGCGGAGCTGCCCGTCCCAGAATGCCAGCTTGGAGCGGGTGGCGGCGATCCAGGCGTGCAGGCCCGGGTCGGCGGCGGTCTCGGCGGCCGCCATGGCGGCGCGGATGTGCGTGGCGGCCTGCCGCCGATGCCCGAGATCGCTGGTCATCCAGGCCATCATCGCGGCCAGATACCCGGCGGTCGTGAACAGGTCCCGGCGCTGGGCCAGGGGCTGGTGCCCGTACAGCAGGTCCCAGACCTTGACGAGCGCTTTGTGGGTCTGCCCGAAGACCTTCAGGGGGTCCTCGGCCATCAGGTAGTCGGCGGCGAAGCCGCGGGCGTCGGCGGCGTACTGCTCCACCGAGATCGGGCCGCAGTTGGCCACCTCGGCCCACTGCGTCCACTCGGCCGACCCGTCGGCGGCGGTGCGGATGAGCTCGGTGCCGGTGAGTGGCACGTCGGGCGCCGGGGGAACAGACGCCGCCGGAGCGGCCGCGGCTGCCGGGACGCCGGTGGTCTGGTGCCGCAGCAGCCGCAGGTCGGACTCGGGCAGGGCCCGCCGGTCTTCCAGGTCGAGCAGGTCCTCCAGCGAGGCGCCGTAGAGGTCGGCGAGGACAGTGAGCACCGGCAGGGTGACCCTCCGCCCGGTCGCGGCCGGCCACCGCTCCCACTTGCCGAGCAGGGAGGCGTCCGTCGCGGGTCCGGCGGCCCCGACGGAGGAGTTGAACCGGTCGGCCCCCTCCTGGAGGGTCCAGCCGTGCGCGTGCCGCCAGGCCTCGCGCGGGCGGCACCCGAAGCGGGCGCGCATCTCGGCGGCGATCGTGGCCAGGGGGGCGCCGACGGCGAGGAGTTCGGTACGGAGGACGTCGCGGTCGGCTTTGGAGCCGGGGCTTGGGACGAGGAGGCATGAGAGCTCCCGAACGGGGTGCGGAGCGGCCTGACCACCTCACGGTAGCGACCCGGATACGCCACACGGGTCACACTCCGCGAATCCG
The DNA here is from genome assembly GCF_042735125.1 of Kitasatospora sp. NPDC059599. Taxonomy (NCBI): domain Bacteria; kingdom Bacillati; phylum Actinomycetota; class Actinomycetes; order Kitasatosporales; family Streptomycetaceae; genus Kitasatospora; species Kitasatospora sp. NPDC059599. The sequence goes on from NZ_JBHWCL010000018.1 coordinate 20,351, forward strand.
AGGTGACGCACCGTCCGCTTTCCGCCCTGTTCCGGAGCGTTGACGCAGGTCAGTCGGCTGACGTGCTGTCCGGAAACCCCGGACACCGCTGCCCGTGACCGAACCGGGCCGTGAGCGGGACCGTAGTAGCCCGAACGCACCACCGCTTCCCCTGGGCAGGTCACCATGACGTCTACCACCATCGCCGCCGCCGTGCGGCAGGCTCCCCGCACCACCGAACCCGCTCCCCGGCGCCCCGCCTGCCGGCCGGTCGCGCTGTCCGCGCCGCTGTGGCTCGTCGCCGCCTGCGGCGAGGAGCGCATGAAGCGGCTCCTGGAATGGGTGAGCGAGCCCGACGGCCTGCTCCTGCTGCCCTGCGGGGTGACCTGGGACGTCGTGCGGATGCCCGAGGACCTGGGACTCGCTGCGCTCGACCGGCTGACCGACGACCCGACGCAGGAGACCGGCCCGATGCTGCACGACCGGACGGCCGAGCTCGTCTACATGTTCATCGACCTGGACGGCGGCATCGACTGGGCCGCGCGGTACGCGGACGTCCGGCTGCTCTCCGCCGGCGCCCACCTTGCCACGCCGTCCCCCGACCTCCCCTGGCTGAACACCCGGATCACCTGGGCATTCCTGCCGCCGACCCCGCAGCCGACCGGCCCGGCCCGCCTCGCGGCCGCGCTCGACGCACTGGCCGGCGGCCGGACCACCGCCTGACCCTCCCCCAGCTCCGCGCACGGCCGACGACGGACCCCCGATCCGGCCGGGCGCGGCCCGAGCGGGTCCCGGCCTCCGTCCCCCGCGGGGAGACGGGGCCCGCTCCTCCACCCCAAGCCCCTGCCCGCAGACCGCGCGGAGGACCGCACCAGAGGAGGCAAGGAGGTGAACCAGATGAGCGCGAAGTCGCAGGTCGCCGCCGTCCTGCCCGCTCCCGACGAGCCGGTCCCCGTTTTGCAGATCGTCTGCCCCGGCGCCCGCTCCCGCACCCGGAGGTCCCTCACCCGATGATCGACCCCACTGTTGTCGAGCGCCGCCTCGCCGCCGCGTACGACGCGTTCCACCGCGCCCGCTCACGCACCACGATCACCCATGACCTGTGCGCGCAGGCGATGGGCGACGACTATCCCGCCGACGTCGCCCCGTCCAGCAGCTGCGACCTGCCGCTGCTGCAGCTGATGACCGAACGTCTCGCCCTGCAGCCGTACCAGCACCTGGTGGACCTTGGCTGCGGCACCGGCGGCACCGGCCTGTGGCTCGCCCGTGCCACCGGCGCCGCCGTCAGGGGTGTCGACATCTCCCCGGAGGCCATCCGGCTCGCCCGCGCCCGACTGCCCGACTTCGCACCCGCCTTCGGCGAGTTCCAGGTCGGCAGCGTCCGCTACACCGGACTGAGCTACGGCCGGGCCCACGGCCTGGTGTGTGTGGACGCCCTCGGCCCGGCGGGCGACCGCGGTGCCGCGCTGCACGAGGGCGCCGGATCCTGCAGCCCGGGGCCCGTGCCGTGATCACCCGCGCCATGAGCCGCCTGTCCGGCAGCCGCTGGCGCGGGCAAGTCGAGGAAGCAGGGTTCGACGTCGAGCACGTCGACGAGCGCCCTCACGAGCCGGCGTTCTGGCACCGCCTGTACCGCCTGTGGCTCGCCCACGCCGACGACCTGCGTCGCGAGCTCGGCCAGGACCAGGCCGACAGCATGCTCTTCGAGGCCGGACGTGTGCTCCCCAACCTGGACGGTCGCCGCGCCGTCGCGCTCACCCTGCGCCGCCGCTGACCAGCACAGCGACAAGACCGCGGGCCCCTGTCCCCTCGCAGGAGGGGGCGAGGCGTTTGCTGATTCTCCCCTGCTCAACGTCGACAGGAAGGGTCCAGCCATGGAAGAAGTGCTGATCACCGGAGGTGCGGGCTTTATCGGCTCGCACTTCGCCAGGCGTCTGCTGCGCGCCCAGGACGTGACCCGGGTGACCGTGCTCGACGCCCTCACCTACGCGGGAAGCGTCGAGAACCTGGGTGAGGCGATGCTCTCGCCCAAGCTGACGTTCGCCCACGGCAACATCTGCGACGCCCAGTTGGTTGACCGGCTCGCCCGTGAGCACACCGCCATCGTCCACTTCGCCGCCGAGTCGCACGTGGACCGCTCCTTCTACGACACCGGGAACTTCCTCACCACCAACGTCCTGGGCACCCGCACCCTGCTGGAAGCCGCCCGGAAGGCCGGCGTCCGCCGCTTCGTCCACGTGTCCACCGACGAGGTGTACGGACCGCTCCTGTCGGGCCAGGCCGCCGAAACGGACCCGGTACGCCCCAGCGTCCCCTACGCCGCGTCGAAGGCCGCCAGCGACCTCGTCGCGCTTTCGTACTTCCAGACGTTCGGCGTGCCCGTGTGCGTCACCCGCTCCTCCAACAACTACGGGCCGCGCCAACACCCCGAGAAGATCATCCCGCTGTTCATCACCCACCTGCTGAAGGGCCACAAACTCACCCTCCACGGTCACGGCCAGCACGTCCGCAACTGGCTCCACGTCGAGGACAACTGCCAGGGCATCGAGCTGGTGCTGCGCAACGGCATCCCGGGCGAGGTTTACAACATCGGCGGCGGAACCGACCTGACCAGCAAGGAGCTGACCGGTCTGCTGCTGCGGATGTTCGACGCCGGATGGGATCGGGTGGAGTACATCCCTGACCGGGCCGCCAACGACCTGCGCTACGCCCTGGACTGGTCGAAGATCGCTGCTATCGGCTACAGCCCCGAGCGCGGGCTGGAGGACGGCCTCGTGGAGACCGCCGAGTGGTACCGCCGCAACCCCGACCGGTGGGCGCCGCTCCTGTGCACCACGCGGCCGGCCGTCAGGGGCCTTCCCGAGCTCATCGACCACCCGGTGTGACACGGCAACGAAGCGACGACGGAGAGGAAACCGTGTTGAACCCCACCACCACACCCGAGTACCAGCGCAACGCGACCCCGTTCCTGTACGGAGGCGAGGGCGAAGCGGTGGCCCGGGTCCTGAAGACCGGGCAGTACGGGCACACCGAGGTCACCGAGGAGTTCGAGCAGAAGGTCGCCGCGTTCCTCGGGGTGCCGGACGCGGTAGCCGTCACCTCCGGCACCGCCGCGATGCACACCGCGCTCCTGGCCGCGGGCGTTGGCCCCGGCCACGAGGTGATCGTCCCCTCGCTGACGTTCTGCGCCACCGTCCAGGCCATCGTGGCCTGCGGCGCGGCGCCCCGCTTCATCGAGGTGAACCCGGGCACCCTGTGCATCGAGCCCGCCGCCGTCCTGGAGGGCCTCACCTCCAGGACCAGTGCCGTGATGCCGGTCCTGTACGGCGGCCGGGCCGTCGACCTCACCGAGATCCGCGAGGTGCTCGACCGGCAGGGCGTCGCTGTCGTCGAGGACGCCGCCCACGCCTTCGGCTCCTACCACGGCTCCGTGCGGGTCGGGAACACGGGCGACCTGACGTGCTTCTCCTTCGGGCCGATCAAGAACCTGACGTGCGGCCAAGGCGGCATGGTCATTCCCCGCAGTCCGCAGGAAGCCGCCACGGTCCGCCGGCTACGGCTGCTCGGCGTCGTCGCATCGCAGGCGGAACGGCAGGCCGCCACCTCCTACCGCGTGGAGGGCTTCGGACTGCGCTACCAGCTCTCCTCGCTCAACGCGGCGATCGGGTTGGCACAGCTGCCCAAGTTCAAGACCACCGAGGTCAACCGCCAGGAGCTGTGGCGGTCCTACCGCGCCGCCCTACGCGACGTGCCGGCCGTGAGGCTGGTGGACGTGGATGTGGACCACTCGGTGCCGCACCTGTGCGTGGTCCGGGTCGCCGACCGCGAGGAGGTGTTCCGGCGCATGCTCGCCGCGGGCATTGCCGTTGGCGCCCACTACCCGCCCAACCACCTCCAACCCGCCTTCGCCCCGTGGCGCCGGGAGCTGCCCGTCACCGAGCAGGCCGGCCGGGAGATCCTGACGCTGCCGTTCCACCCCCACATGACCGACGACGATGTGCGCCACGTTGCTGCCGCTCTCAAGGCTGCGACCGGGAGCGGGACGTGAGGCGGGCGGCGGTCCTCGCGAAGGGCGCCCTGGCCGCGCACGCCTGCGAGACGATCGCCGCGCTGCCCGGGACCGTCCTGGACACGGTGATCCCGAACGCGGTCGAGCCGGACTGGGACGTCCGCCTGTCCGACTACGCCGCGGAACACCTGCCCGAGGCCCGGATCCTGCGCTCGGGTGACTGGCGGGACCTGGAGCCCGGGCGCTGCGACCTGGTGTTCAGCGTCCTCTACGACAAGATCATCGGCCCGGAGCTCATCGACGCCACCAGCCGCATCATCAACTGCCACCCCGGCCGCCTGCCCGGCTACCGCGGTGTGCGGCCGGTCAACTGGGCACTGCGCAACCGCGAGTACCTACACGGCATCACGATCCACGTCATCGACGCGGGCATCGACTCCGGCCCGATCCTCGCCGAAGCGGTCTTCTCCATCTGGCCCGACGAGGACGAGGTACGCGACGTCTGGGACCGGTGCATGCGCCACGGGCGGCTGCTCATCTCGGACACGCTGCCCCGCCTGGACCAGATCGTGCCCCGGCCGCAAGAGGCCGCCGGAGCGGTGACCCACTTCAGCCGGGACAACGCCGCCCTCAGCGACCGGAGCGACTGGACGCGCGAATTGTCCGCCGGCCGCCCTGGTGCGTGAGGACACTGGGGCTCGAGGCGCATCCGTGCCCCGGGCCCTGCTCCGTGGCCGCCTGTCAGTGCGCGACGGCGGAGAAGAGCACGTCCACGAGCCGGTCGGCAGCGTCCGGCCGGCCGTGAGCGCGCGCCCGCTCCGCCATGGCCGCGCGACGCTCGGCGTCGACCACGAGCGGGCCCACCGCCTCCCGGAGCCGATCAGCGGTCACATCCCCCAGCAGAGCGATCGCTGCGCCGGCGTCCTGCAAGTGACCTGCGTTGTGGGCCTGCTCGTTTCCGGCCGAACTCGCGAGCGGGATGAGAACCGCGGCCTTGCCGAGAGCGGCCAGCTCCGCGATCGTTCCAGCGCCGCTGCGGGAGACCACGACATCGGCCAGCGCCAGGACGTCAGGCAGTTCGGCGCCGACGAACCCGGTCAGCAGGTAGCGGGCTGCGGCGTCTGCGGGAAGGCCCGCTGAACGGGCCCGCAGAGCATCCACGTTAGCCGGACCGCACTGGTGGATCACGTTGGCACCAGCCAGCAGCCACGGCAGAACGTCCGCCACCAGGTTGTTGATCTGCTCCGAGCCCTGCGCGCCACCGGTGACGTACACAGTCGGCAGATCGCGGCGGAATCCGTGCAGCCCGAGCGCCTGGATCGCCTTGTCCCCATCACCGGTCAGCACCTCGGGCCGCACCGGGTTGCCGGTGACGACCGCGCTCCCCCGGGACGCCTCCGGCAGCAGCGGGACGGTGGACTCGGAGGACACCGCGATGCGGGCAGCCCGTCCCGCGAGCGTCCGGTTGGCCAGGCCCAGGCGCACCGTCTGCTCGTGGACGACGAGCGGGCGACGACACAGCGAAGCGGCGATGCCCACCGGCACGGCAACGTAACCGCCCGTGGCCAGCACCACGTCGGGGTCGAAGCGGGAGACCACGGCGCGGGCCTGCACGACCCCGAGCGGGACCCGCGCCATGTCCCGCACATTCGCGGGAGAGACCATCTTGAGCGGGTTCCGGTGGCGTCGGATCTTCCCCGTGGCAACCGCGGCGAACTCGATGCCCTCGCCCGCCGCCACCCTGGACTCCAGGCTGTCCGCCGTGCCTACCCACAGGACGTCCAGCGCCCGGCCGACAGAGGCGAGCCTCGCCCGCGCCGTGCGGACCGCAGTCAGCGCCGGATAGGTGTGACCGCCGGTTCCTCCTCCAGTAACGACGAGCCGCAAAGCCCGCTGCGGAAGACGGTCGACGGCATCGCTACTCACAGGAAGACTCCCAACGTCTTGGGTGGCGGAACAGAGCGGACGATAGCAGGACACTTCAACGCCGAACTCCACGTGCAGATCGGATACTTCACTCCAACGAGACGCCCGAGCGTTGGCTGTCTTGCTCAGAGGTCGCCCCGGGCTGGTTCCTCGCCAGGTGGTGTCTGTGGCCCGCGCTACCATGCGGCGATTTGGAGGCCTGATGAGTTTCACCGTTCCGCCGCCGCCCCTCGATATTGCGGACCATTTCCCGGACCTGGTTCCGCATGCCCGGTCCACCACTCTGCTGTACCCGCGTGCAGGTGCCCCGGGTCGGTGGGAGAGCTCGCTTGGTGGAGCGCTGTTGTGGCCGGCTGACGAGCCGTGGCCGACGTGTGCCGCGCCGGACCACTACAACCCTGCGCGCGGATGCGCGGTGGTCGGGCCGGAGCCCGTGGCCATGGTCTCCGTGGTTCAACTCTTTGCCAAGGATGTTCCAGCGCTGGCATTTCCGGCTGGGACCGATGTGCTCCAGGTGCTCTGGTGCCCGCTGGTCCACTCCGAGTACGACCAGTGGTCGCCTGTGCCTGCCTTGCGTTGGCGGTCCGCCGCGGAAGCCGCGTCCGGGCAGCTGCGGGGGGAGGCGCCGAAGCCGTACGAGTTCGATGACGAGTACGTGCCTCGGCCTTGCGCTGTTCACCCGACTGAGGCCGTTGAGTACCCGAATTGGGACCTGCCGGACGATCTGGTCAAGCGCGTCGGGGAGTGGAGCGATGAGGTTGAGGAGGCCACGGGCATCTCCTACTTCGACGCGTTCACCACCAGGCAGAGCAAGGTCGGCGGTTATCCGGGCTGGACCCAGGAGCCGAGGTGGCCCGAGTGCGTCTGCGGCGGACGGATGGAGCACCTCCTGACGATCTCGGCGAGCGAGTCGTGCGGCCGATGGCTGCCGGTCGAGGAGCGGACGAGTCCAGGCTCCGGCTGGGAGGTGTCCGATGCCCGGCAGGGCGGCAGCCACGGGATGGTCATGGGTGACGCCGGTGGTGTCTACGTCTTCGTCTGCCGTGCCTGCCCCGACTGGCCCACGATCCACCGGTATGACTGCTGATTCCTGTGTGCTGGCAGAAGGCCGAGGCAAGGAGCGGTACACATGAACTCCCGCGAGGCGGCGGCGGTCGACGAGCCGCTCGGCGGCGCCCCGCGGCGTGGCTGTCGGTCGCCGAGGTGAGTGGAGCGCACCCGCTCGGTCAGCACCAGGACGGCGGTGCGCACCTGCTCCACCGACTCGGGCAGCGCGCCGGTCAGCCGCCGTGTCTCGGCCTCGCCGACCGGGACGGCCGGCTCCTGTGTCGCCGCTCGCCCGTACCCTCCCCCTGCCCGCCCGCACCCGCGTGAACCCGGGCGCCGGGCGGGCAGGAGCGGTGTCACCGGCCGGCCAGGACCGTCGGCGTCGCCTGCGCGGCCAGGGCCAGGGCGTTGTCGATGACCGCGCACAGTTCGGGCAGCTCGCGCGCCGGGTCGGTCAGCACCTTGACGGGCATCGCGGCGACCAGCGCGCACACCGCCGCGAGCGTGACCCGCTCCCCGGGCGCCAGCAGCGGCCGGCCGTCGGCGTAGGGGTTGCCGGTCACCAGGCCCGCTGACAAGGCGTAGCGCAGCTCCGGTGCGGCGTGGTTTGGTGCCGACCTTGTGGTGAGCCGGTTGGCGGTAGGCCTCGCCGGTGGCCAGGAGCAGGCCCACCTCGTAGCGGTTCGCGGGACGGCGATTCTTCGAGCCGGGCGGGCGACCTGGGCCGGGCCGGGAGGGTTTCGGCACTGCGGCGGGAGTTGAGGTTCTGCCGTGCAGGTGTCGGAACCCGCGCCGCACCCGGGCGGGGGTGAGCCTGTTCGGTTCGGCCGGCTTCTCCCACGGCCGTCGCAAGTCGGTTGCCAGAGAGCGGGCGAGGCGGAGCTGGGTGTAGGCGGTGACGATCAGCCAGGTCCAGCGGTCCGCCGCTTCGGCTTCCCGCAGTCTCGGAGTGGTCCAGCCGAGTGTCTGCTTGATCATCCTGAAGAAGTGCTCGATGTCGAACCTGCGCAAGAAGGCCTGCCAGGCCAGATCGGTCTTCACAGAGTCGGCTGCGGGCCGTGACCACCACAGCCACAGCGGCTTGGGGTCGCCGCCGCTGGGCAGGTGGTCGACCTGGAGGCGGATGACGGTGCCCTCGATGACCGGGAGCTGGCCAGGGTGATCCCGCCAGGCGGCGCGCCCTTGCAGCTCCGGATGGAGCCTGTCCCAGCTCTGGGCATGCGCGGTGCCGTAGCGGGTGGTCTCGGACTTCGTCTCCGCATCCGGGGCGCCCCAGGTCCGGCTGCCCTTGAAGATGAACTCGCCACCGTGCTTGGGCGGCCGCCCGCCGGCCGGGTTGGCCAGAGCGAACTCCGCACGGGTCGGTGCCGGGCGGCGCATCACCCGGTCCGAGCGCAGACGTCCCAGAATCTCCACGGGCAGGTCGCGTAGCAGGTAGGCCAGCCGCATCACGTCGTAGCCGGCGTCGGCCACGATCAACACCGGCGGTTCGCCCGGGCTCCACTGGCCGGCGGCGACCAGGCGCTCGACCAGGTCACGCAGCTGTGCGGCGGTGACGGCAGCCAGGTCATCGCCGGGCCGCAGCCGCACCGCGTCCAGCGGGGCGACCCACGAGGTCCGGCCCGATTCCAGGGCGACGACCCATGAGTAGGGCCAGCCTGGGATCATCTGGTGCTTGGCGTCGCCGCGGCCGTAGGTGTGGCAGAACGATCGGGCGTCGCTGGTGGCGGCGTCGGGCCGCAGCCACGGCGAGACGTCCGCAGCGAGCACGAGGCGGCCGTCGGCGGCGCGGGGCAGCGGCAGCCCGGCCAGCTCGGCCCGCAGCCGTTCGACGTCCAGGCGGCCCCGGTTCAGCGCACCATAGAGGGCGCCGTGGCCGCGCCGGTACTCAGGAGCCAGCGCCAGGCCGACCAGGGTCTTCACCGGCCCGTCGGTGCACAGCACCGCGTCGGTGAGCTCGAACAGCGCGTCACGCCGACCGGTCAGGCAGTCGTAGAAGACCCCCCGGAAGCGTGACAGTTCCGCGAACGGCTCGCACTGCGCGCCCTGTTCCACCACGGTCACCAGCACGGCCTTCGCGTCGAGCCCTGAACCTCTTGGAGGTCCAGAATCATGCGGGGCCGGGTCCGCTGTCCTGGAAATCCCCGTGTGGGTGATCTGTGCTCGCTGTCGGACCGCTACTGCGGCAGGCAAGGATCCTCGGCCGTCGGCCTTCTCCGATCGCCCTCGGGGGTGAAGGTCAACGATCCGCGGAACGAGCCGGCGCCGAACCGCACTGCGAGGAGCAACGGTTGCGCATGCTCGGGCGGCCACGGTTCGGCCGCCGGTTCGCTGCCGTTCCATAGGTGGAAGACCACCATCGGCTGCTGCGGATCCTCCGAGAGGTAGCCGAGCGTCTTCCCGTACAGGGGATTGTTCCCTCCGAACACCACAGAGGGAGGGCCGAACTCCGCCGTCACGTCAGCCCAGGTGCGGTCAACTGCGGCCCACCCCCGGACTCGGTCTGTGACGGCCTCGTACTCCTCCGTTGTGAGAACTCGATCGGGCTTGAGCCAGCCGCGTCGCTGCGCGAACTCCGCGTACACCGATGCAACTTCGGAGCAGTCAGCCTGCGCGGGGAAGTCGTCCTGGAAGGCCCCGCTGGGGCCGATGGGGGTCCAGAGCCCCCGCTCTTCCCAACTCTGCTTCAGCTGGTTCCACGCCTCGGGCTGGCGCTCGACGAACAGCAGGTGGTCAATCAGGATCCGGAAAGCCACCTCGCCCCCGTACATCCCAGGCCGGCGCAGGGCGAGGTTGAGCTGATCAATGAGGTGATCATGGATTTCCTCAGCAGCGGCAAGCGAAGTAGGAAGCGTCACGCACACAGTCTTCCGTAGGAAGATCAGCTCGATCACCCGTTCCACTGAAGAAGACAAGTGGATAAATCACAAGCTGAGGCGTTCCCCGACTTCGCGGATCGCCTCTGCCAGGTCTCGGTAGGAGTCCGCGTGGCGCAGCGGCAGGCGCTCGGCGAGTTCGCCGATCCAGGTGGCCGCAGCTGCGGTGGATGCCTGTACGAGAGCGAGGTTCGGGTCGCGGCGGACCGGCGGCGGAGTGGTGATGGAAGTGGTCACGGTTGGTCAACTGTGAGCGGGCGCTCGGGGGATTGGTCTGTTCGGATGTTCGGCAGCCGGCCAGCTGCTTCTGGGGAGCTACCGGGGGAGGGTCACATGGAAGGTGTGAGGGTGTAGAGGACCTGGCTCTGGCCGTACTCGACGAGGTGCTCGGTGGCGAGGAGGCCGAGTTTCTCCAGCAGCCGTCGGGAGCGGATGTTCGCGGCCTGGGTGACCGCGATCAGCTGATGGCCGGGGGCCGCCTGAGTGCCCCAGGTGAGCGCGGTTCCCACAGCCTCTGACGCATACCCCCGGCCTGCGTAGGCGGGGAGGAACTCGTACGAGATCTCGGCCCGGCCTGCGGCACGGTGGTCTGGGTCGAGCGTCACCCGGCCCACCGCCTGGCCGCCCTCCGTGAGGACGACGGTGAAGTGGCCGCGCTGGTTCGCGGCGGCGGCCAGGCGCCGGTCGAGGCGGTCAGCAGGAACGGGGCCGCCCAGGAAGTGCCGGACTGTCGGGTCGGTCCACAAGGTACGGAGCAGTGGGGAGTCCGCGGTCTCCACCGGGCGCAGCAACAGCCGAGGGGTGGGGAGTTCGGTCGGCCAGTGGGGGTGGATCCACTTCGGGTCGGCGGTCATGCTGCTCCCCGCGGGGGGTGGTTGATGCTCCGAGATGTCGGGCCGATACCTGCTCGGTCCGGGACGGCGCCGGTCACGCGGGTGCCCGGAGCAGGAGGAGGTCGAGCACGGGTCCGTCCGGGCGGGGGCGGTAGGGTCCGGCGTACTGGTAACCCAGGCGATCGTAGAGCCGACGGGCAGGGTCGTTGCCCGGCATCGCGAGCAGTGACACCCATTCGGTGCGCAGCGCCTCCAGCAGCGCGATGTGGAGGCGGGTGCCGACGCCTTGGCCCTGCCAGCTGGGGCGGACGGCGAGTTCGCAGATGCCGGCGAGGGAGTCGGTGTCGCGGGCCTCGGGGGTGATGGCGGGCAAGAGCTGTTCGCCGTACCAGTAGGCGGGGGAGCAGCGGAAGCCGTAGCTGAAACCGACGATCTGCCCGGCCGCGAAGGCGGCGATGAGGGTGAAATCCTCGTGCCGTGCGTGTCCGCTGATCTGGCGGCGCAGGGACTCGGGAGTGAACCCGGCGCGGGCGACGTCGTCGTGGCCGGCGTGGGCCTCGGCCCAGACGTCGGCCAGCGTGTCGAGCAGGATGGCGGCGTCGCTGGGACCATAGCGCCGGACGACGAGCGGCGTGTCAGGGGTGTTCATAGGGGCCTCTCAGGCTGCGGGGACGACGGCGCGGTGGGCGTCCAGGTAGTGGGCGACGCACGGCACCGTCCGGTGCGCGCGCAGGGTGCTGGCGAGGTCGCGTAGCGAGCGGACGAGGCGCCCGGAGCGGACGTCGGGCAGGTAGGTCAGCGTGCGGTGGGCTGCGTCGACGGCGGCGTCGAGGTCCGGCTTGGCCTTACGGGCGTGGTGGGCGGCGATGTCGGCGGTGTACAGGGCGCGGTTGCGCGGGTGGCCGTCGGCGAAGAGCATCACGGCCTGCTCGGCGCCGGCTGCGGCGCGGTCGTGCTGCCCGAGGTCGGCCCGGCACAGGGACTCCAGTCCGGCCAGTTCGGCGGGCACGAAGAAGGCGAGCCAGTCCGGGTCGCAGTCGCGGGGTCCCTTGGCGTAGAGGTCGTAGGCCCGAACCAGCGCCTGCTCGGTGAGCGGCCGGTCACCTTGGAGGGCCCATCCGCGGGCCTCGCGCATTGCGAGCAGGGACATCCAGCGGGGCGAGCCGAGCCCTGCGGCCGCTCGCTGTGCCACCTGGGCGTTGGTGACAGCCTCTCGGGGCCGGCCTGTGGCGTGGGCCAGCAGGGACAGGCAGGCCCAGGCGTGGGCCTCAAGGCCCGGGTCGTCGGCTTGGCGGGCGCTGGCGAGGGCCTCGGTGTAGAGGGAGCGGGCGTCGGAAGGGCGTTCGGCGTCGAGGGCGAGCCAGCCGGCGGCCACCGAGAGCATGCCCGTGGCGGTGTGGAGCTGACGGCCCAGTTTTTCGCTGTAGCGGCCGTCCGCGAGCCAGGTGTGGGCGGTCTGGAGCGCGGTGGCGGCCCGCCCGGCGAGGTCGGCGGAGCCGTGGTCGCGGTCCTCGGCGTACAGCTCCTGCTCGGTCCGCGCGAGCTCGTCGAGGTGGTCGCGGCCCACGGCCGGACGGGAGGTGCCGGGATCCGGGACGGTGACGGCGAGCACGGCCGCCCCGGCGCCCAGGAGGATGCTGCGTCGGCGCATGTCGTCCTCTCCATCGGTGCGTCGTTCATCGGCGTCCGGCGTCGCCTTCGTTCTTGCCCGGCGGCCGGGACGTGTAAAGCCGAGCTCCTCCGCCGTGCGGTCGGTCACCCGGTGCAGAAGCCGGCGGTACCGGGCCTGCGGCCAGGCGGAGTCGCCGTCCTCCCAGGTCGCGATCGTCCGGGTTACCAGGAGGACCGGGTCACCGAGCTTGACCGATTCGGACACCAGGAACTCGGCGGCCTCCCTCCTGCTCATGTCCCACTCGACCTCGCGGAGCCTGCGGAACGTGCTGTTCGGTTGGCCCACGACCGCCCCCTCGGAGTCCACGAGCACCGTGCCTACACCCAGACGGTAGCGATGCGGGCACTCTCCGCGACAGAGTCGCCGTACTGGAAATTCGGATGACACCGCGTTTTTCATCCAAATTTCCAGCCGTCTGACATCGCCTCATCGCCACCGCCACCGGTTACCTGGATCCACCGCAGTCCGGGAAACCCGTACTGCTGGCGAGTCCTCGTCAGACCTCGTGCGCTCCACCCCGGATGAGGACGCCGGGCCCACGGTCGCATCCGGACCCGGCCGCCTCAGCAGTCGCTCCCCGCCTCACCTTTCCCGAGAAGGGACTGGCATGCCCACATCACTCAGGATTTCGAGCCAGTTCCGCCGACGACACCGACCGCCGCCCGCTGCGCCTGCTGGTCGACGGCCTCGACGGGTCCGGCAAGACGACCTTGGTCGACACCCTGCTTGCGCTGCTCGGTGAGCAGGGTGCCCCCGCCTGCCGCCACCGCGGCAGGCTCGCCGCCCGCCACCCGCTGGAGCACGCGCTCGACCGGCTGCCCGTGCCCTGGCATCGCTCCAGCCACCTCACTGCCGCGCACCTGGTCGGCGGCTTCACGCTCGACGCGGTCATCGCTCCGACGAACCTACCGTCAGGACGACGGTGGAACCGCCGTCGTGATCCAGAAGACCTACGTCGACCGCACGGTGGCCGCCGATCTGGCTATGGGCCTCTACCTGCCCGCCGTGCTCGCTCTGTGGGCGGCGTCGGCCAGGACGGCCAGGGCCGCCTCGTCCTGGCTCCACGGACGTGCTCACCGGACCGCAATTCGGCTGTCCAGCGCTGTCGCCGGGCTCGCGCACACCGCTGCTGCTCACTCCAGTGCTGCCGAGCCCTGTTCTGGATTCCGGCGCCGTTCCATGATCAGGAGGACCGATGCCCAACACCCAACGGCGCGTCGTTCTGCTCCCCTTGCCGCCTCACGCGGCCGCGGCGCACATCTCGGTGATGGCGGAGTCGAGCCGGGCCGACCCCACCGCGGAGGCCAGACCGACGGCGACCGCGGCATGGTGGCGGGCCTCGTCCACGTCGCCCTGCCGGAACAGGACGGTGGCCAGGCGCGCCGCGCCCATCGCCCTAGCCCGGGGCTGGGACGTCTCGGAAACGCCTGCTGTGCGCCGCAGTTGGGGAACGAGGTCGGGCGCGAGGTGGCCGGTGGTGACCGACAGCCGGTACAGGGCGTACCCGAGATCGGAACGCAGCTTGGCCGGCGTCAGCGTCTGCAGCCAGTCCTCCCGCGCGCTGTCGTCGGCGCGGGAGGCGTGGTCTTCGGCCGCGGCGACGGAGCGCATCACGCCGCGGATGTTGCCCTGGAGCGCGAGTGCCTGCGCGGTGACGGCGGAGACCATCGCCAGTACGGCGGGCGGGTGCGGGCCGACGGCGGACGCGGTGAGCGCCAACGCCCGCTCGGCGGCGCCCTCGTGGACGGCCTGCCGGGCGGCATTGGTCGCGATGTGGCAGTACGCCAGGGCGTCGTCGGCTTCCCGGGCGGCGTCGAGGGCCAGGTCGAACGCGTTCGCGGCGCCGCTCTCCCCGGCGTCAAAGCTGGTCCAGGCGTACAGCCCGGCCAGCCGCGCCACCGCGCCGCTCCACGCGGTGCGGACGGACGGCATCATCGAGGCGGAGCCGAGGTCGACTGCCCGCCGCAGTTCCAGGCCCGCAAAGTGCCGGGTCGTGCGGCCGCCGGAGCGGCGATCCCACTCCTCCAGCGCGGCGGTGTGGCGAGCGATGCCGTGCACGTCGTCGGCTCCGAGCCGGCTCGGAGCCGGGATGGTCTCGGGCAGGACGGCCGCTGCGCCGAGCGACAGGAAGGTTCGGCGTTGCGTCGGACTCACCTCACGGGTCTGAGTGCGCGGCCGACGTGTGCTGACGAGGCCGAGCTCCGCGTTGGTCTCGACTTTGAAGACCGCCCGAAGCGCCTGCCGAACCTCATCCCTCGGCCATCTGATGCGACCGCATTCAAGGCGGCTGACGGTGGTGGCGTCAAAGCTCCCGGGATCCAGCCCTTGCTCTCGGCACCAGTCCTGTACACGGGCGGCCACCAGCTCCTGGGTCCAGCCCCGTAGGCGCCTGGCCTGCTGTAAGGCCGTGTTCTCCATCGTCCTGCCCCCTCACCTGGACGTCCGCGAAGGGCAATGAGCCTACTCGGTGCCCGTAACTTGCCCACCTAACTTGCCCTGCCCAATCCACCTGATCGGGTGTCAGATTGTGCTCCGCCAGATTGAACGCCGAACCCGTGAGCGATTGCCGAGGGCTGCTCACCGGCCGGACCACGACCGGCGCGCCCTGCCCGGTCCGAACGGCTCGGCCTTCCCGAGCGCTGTTCCACGCGGCCCACTGCCGCCCGTCCCGAGGAGATGATGGTCCTGTCCACCGCCCTGCCTGCCGTCGAAATGCCGTCCGGTAAATTCCGCATCGGCAAGTCGTTCACCTTTGAGGCCGGCCACCGGCTGACGGGGCTGCCGCCCGAGCACCAGTGCTCCCGGCAGCACGGGCACAGCTACACCGTCGAGGTCGAGCTGGCCGCGTCCGCAGACGAGCTCGTCGATCCGGGCTTCGTCACCGACTTCGCCGACCTCAAGCCGTTCAAGGCCTTCCTGGACGGCGAGTTGGACCACCGCAACCTCCACGAGGTCCTGCCTGTGGAGCCGACGTCCGAACGCCTCGCCCAGTACCTGGCCGGCTGGTTCATCCAGCACGTCCAGCCGGGAATCCCGGCGCGCCTGGCCGCCATCCGGGTCCGCGAGACCGCGAGCAGCTGGGCCCGCTTCGAGGTGGCCGCCCCATGAGCGGGCAGACCCGGCACGGTGACGAGGTGCTGGTGGCCGAGCGCTTCGGCGTCGAGGTGCCCACCTTCCAGGGCGAGGGGCCCAGTTGCGGCCAGCCGGCCCTGTTCATCCGTCTCTCGCGCTGCAACCTGACCTGCACGGGCTGCGACACCAAGCAGACGTGGGACTGGAGCCAGTACAAGCCGGCCGAGGTGTCCGCTTGGGTGAAGGTGGCGGAGCTGGTGCGGTGGGCGCTGTCCTCGCCGGTCGAGCTGGTCGTGATCACCGGCGGTGAGCCGCTGATCCAGCAGCGGCGGCTGCTGCCCCTGGTGCGCGAGCTGCTCGCGGTCGGCCGGCGGATCGAATTCGAGACCAACGGCACCCTCGCGCCACATGCCGGGCTGCTGGTCGACGGCGTCCGGTTCAACGTCTCGCCGAAGCTGGAGAGCTTCGGCGCGGACGAGAGCCGCAGCATCGTCCCGGAGGCGCTGGCCGCGTTCGCCGCCAGCGGCAGGGCGGCGTTCAAGTTCGTCGCCACGGGGCCGGCCGACCTCGGCCGGATCGCCGACCTCGTCGAGGAACACCGGCTCGCCCCGGTGTGGGTGATGCCGGAGGGCACGACCGCGGAGGCCGTCATCGCGACGACCCGCGCCATCGCTGACCAGGTCGCCGCGAGCCGGTGGTGTCTGACCACCCGCCTGCACACCCTCGCGTTCGAGAACGCCAGCGGCCGCTGAGCCGCCCGCCTGTGCACCACCGCCCCGTTCCGAGATGAGGACGCACTATGACGAGTACCGACCTCGCCGACAGCCCGACCACCCTCGGACCGGCCCTGCCCGGGGCGAGGGTCGACACCGCCCGCGTCGAGTCCCTGGTCTCCGATCTCCTGGTCGCGCTCGGCGAAGACCCCGCCCGCGAAGGCCTGCTCGACACCCCGAAGCGGGTCGCCGCCTGGTGGTCCTCCTTCCTGTCGCCCGAGCCTGCGAACGCGGCGTGCTTCCCCGAGCCGTACCTGGAGGGCCAGATGATCCTCGTGGACGGCGTCAGCGTCTGGTCACTGTGCGAGCACCACCTGCTGCCGATGAACCTCAGGGTCGCCGCTGCCTACGTGCCGGGCGAGGAGGTGGTCGGCCTGTCGAAGTTCGGCCGGATCGCGCAGTACTACGCCGGCCGGCTCCAGGTCCAGGAGCGCTTCACCGCGCAGGTCGCCGACCACCTCGCCGCGGTGGTCGGTAGCGAGGACATCGCCGTGTACGTCGAGGGCCTGCACCTGTGCATGAGCATGCGCGGCGTGCGGATGGAGGCCGCCCGCACCACGACCGTGCGCATCCGGGGGCGCTTCGGGAGCGACCCCGTGCTCAGCCAGCAATTTCTCACCACCGCCGCCCGGGGCCGCGCGGCCTGATCGGCCGGCCGCCCACCTACCAAGGAGGTGTATCCGATGGCCACGCCACCGACGGCGCCCGCGCGCGACGCCGCCCCACCCACCCCCCTCCACCTGACCTGGGACGACATAGGCTCCGCCGTGCAGGTGCTCGCCGAGCGGGTGATCGCCGACGGGCTGCCGCAGGCCGTGGTGGGCATCATGCGCGGGGGCATGGTCCCGGCCGTGTGGCTCGCCCACCGCCTCGGGCTCCGCGACGTGCGCGCCGTCGAGGTCGTCCGCACCACCGGAGACGGCGTCAACGCGGCAAAGACCCCGCTGCCGGACGTCCGCAACCCCGCCTCGCTCGGCGACTTGCAGGGTCTGGACGTGCTCCTCGTCGACGACATCGCCGGCTCCGGCGTCACCCTCGCCCACACCGCGGACATGCTCCGCGACCTCGGCGCCGCCCGCGTGCGCACCGCAGTCCTCGCCGTGAACCGGGCCAACTGGGAGCAGGAAGCCCCGCCCGGAGACGCCGTCGACCACATCGCCGCCCTCTACGACACCTGGATCGTCTTCCCCTGGGAGGGAACCGCATGACCCCCGAACTGACCGAGCAGCACCGCACCCGGCCCGGCACCCCGATGATCGGCGTGTACAGCACCAACCAGATGGACGACTTCTACGGCGCGCTCGCCAACGGCGAGGCGAAGCCGTCGGGGCTGATGAACCTGATGCAGCACCTCATCGCCGCCGAGCGGTGCCCGGAGGGCGCCAACGTCCTGGACGTGTGCTGCGGGCGCGGCCTGGCCCTGCCGCTGCTGCACCGCTACGCCCCGAACATCGCCCGCTACGTCGGCCTCGACATCAGCCCGGACAACCTCGACGAGGCCCGCACCCGGCTGGAGACCCTGCGCAGGCACTACGGCACGGCGTTCCCCATCGACTTCCTCCAGTGCGACGTCTCCGAGTCGTGGCCGGAGCTGCCGCCGTTCGACGTCGCGATCTACACCTCGGCGTTGGAGCACCTGCCCTACGAACTCGGCGTCAAGAGCCTGGCCGCCACCGGCGCCGCGCTCGCCGGCGGCGGCGTGCTGTACCTGTCCACGCCGCAGGCGTTCGGGCCGCCGCCGCGCCCGCTGCAGTACCGGGTCCACGTCTACGAGTGGTCGCGCGAGGAGGTCGAGCGCGCCGTCGCGGACGCCGGCCTGGTCGTCGAGGACGTGATGGGGCTGCTGCCGCCCTCCGCCGACGAGGTCGCCGCCGAGCTCGAAGAGCGCTTCGGCAGCGGCGCGGTCGACTGGTACCGCCACCTGGCCGCCCGGGTGCCGACGGCGCTGCTGGACACGGTGTCGTCCGTGTCCGTGGCCAACCGGGCGACGGAGCTGCTGTTCGTGTGCCGGAGGCCGGCGTGAGCACCGCCGCCCTCCCCCGCCCCCGCCGCAGCGCCCCCGGCGGGGTGCCCCGGCCCCTGTGGGTGAGCGTCGAAGGCGTCAACGGGGTCGGGAAGACTACCGCGGTGCGCGCGGTGGCCGCGGCGCTCGGCCCGCGGTGCCTGCACCTGGAGGAGCTGACCGACCAGCGGGCCGACTCCCTGCCCGGCCAGGTCATCGCCGCCCTCGCCGCGACCGGCGACGTGTGCCTGCGCACCGGGCACCCGGTCGCGGAGACGCTGGCGCTGCTCGCGCTGAAGTTCCGCGAGTCCGAGCGCCTGGCCGCCGCACAGCCGGACGGCGTGGAGCTCGTCCTGGAGGACCGCGGCGTGGACAGCGTGGCTGTGTGCCAGGCGGCGATCCTGCACGCCGAGCACGCCGCCACGCCCGCCGTGGCGATCGCCGAGCGGATCCTGACCACCGCCCGCCGATGGCGGCCGATGCCCGATGCCACCGTGCTGCTGGTCGGCGACAGCGAGGTGTGCACGGCCCGCTTCGCCGAACGCATCGGCCGTGCCGTCCCGCCCGACGCCCGGGCCGTGATCGAGCACACCGGCCGGCTCTACCGGCAGCTCGCCGCCGCCGAGCCCGACCGGTACACGCTGATCGACGTGAGCGGGTGCGGCCCCGAGGAAGCCGCGAAGGCCGTCGAGGACGCCGTCCGCGCCGCCGGAGCCCACCGGGAGGCCGCCCGTGTGGCCTGACACCGAGACCCGGCAGCCGCGGGAGCGCGACATCACCCTGCTGTGGGCTCTGCGTTCCCCGTGCTCCTTCGGCTGCCCGCACTGCTACTTCGGCGAGCTGGATCCGGACAAGCAGGGACCGCCCAAGGAGGTGGGCCTGCTCTCTCACATCCCCGTGCGCGACCTCGACCGCACCTTCCTGGAGGCGTTCGCGCGCAGTCTGGCCGACTCGCCGGTCGAGCGGGTCGTCCTCGCGGGCGGCGAGCCGCTGGACTGGCTGCCCACCCTCAGTGTGATCAAGACGATCAAGGAAGCCGGGTGCGAGGTCGTCATCGCCACCAACGGCGTGCCCCTCACCCGGCCCGGCATCGCCCGCAGGCTTGTCGAACTCGGCGTCGACGGCGTCTCGGTGTCCCTCGACAGCGCGGACGCGGCCGTCAACGACGATCTGCGGCCCTCCCGCTCGGGCCGCGTCGGCCACCGCGAGGTCCTGGCCGGCATCCGCACCCTCCTGGGCGAGCGGGGCGACGGTGCGGGCCCGCGCGTCGGGATCTACACCGTCGTCATCCGCGAGCGCCCCCAGGAGATCACCGACGTCGCCCGCCTCGCCGCCGAGATCGGCGTCGACTACTACGTCCCGCAGCCCATCTCCCTGCCCCGCGACCACAAGCTCTTCGCCGAACGATGCCACACCGCCGCCGACGTCCCCTCGGTCGAAGAGCAGCTGCTGCACCTCCAGCAGGACCCCGGCGGCCTCACCCTGCCCGGGCCCGCCTACGTCCAGCAGTTCCTCGAATCGATCACCACCCAGGACAGCGGCCGCATCGAGCGCTGCTTCGGCGGGGCGCAGCTGTTCTTCATCCAGCCCGACGGCTCGGTATGGGACTGCCCCTCCGACCGGCGGATCGCCGCGATGCCGCCAGCGGCGCGGCGCTCGATCGTCGGCACCGACGCGCGGACCCTGTTCTCCGGCCGCCCCGCGTGCACGGACTGCTCCCACTTCTCCCGGGACTGCGTCAACATGGGGCCACTCGTGCTCGGCATGCCCCGTCTCCTGGGCCGGGCGGGGACATGAGCGACCTGCCCCCGCTGCCGGCGGCGGACTCCCTGGGCGTCGGGGTGCTGGCGACGCTGGCCGACATGCCCGACCCGGCCCGCGCCGCCCGCGCCGAAGCCTTCGAACGCGACGTGACCGGCGCGCTCGGCACCCGGTACGCGATCGCGGTGAACTCCGGGACGGCGGCGCTGCACGCCGCGCTGTTCGCGGCCGGCGTCCAGCCGGGCGACGAGGTCCTGGTGCCGGCGCTCACCGTCGTCATGACCGCCGCGCCCGTCGTCCAGCTCGGCGCCAGGCCGGTGTTCGTCGACAGCGACCCCGCCACGCTCGATGTGAACTACGCGGACGCCGCCGCCAAGGTCACGGACAAGACCAGGGCGATCGTCCCGGTGCACCTGTGGGGGCGGATGGGCGACCCGGCGGCCCTGGCCTCCTTCGCTTCCCGCTTCGGCCTGGCCGTGGTGGAGGACGCCGCCCAGGCCGCCGGGACCTCGCGCGCCGGCATCGCGGCCGGCACCGGCGGCATGGCCGGGTGCTTCAGCATGAAGGACGGCAAGATCCTCTGGAGCGGGGAGGGCGGCTTCGTCCTGACCGACGATGCCGGCCTCGCCGCCCGGGCCAGGGCCTTTCGCGGGCACTGGCTCACGCCGCCGCCAGGCCACCGCCCCCAGCAGCAGCTCGCGGTCAACGCCCGCCTGGCCGAGCCCCTCGCTGCACTCGCCCACGCCAACCTGCACCGCCTCTCGGCCCTGTTGGAGCGCCGCCGCGCCCAGAGCACGTACCTGCTGGAGGCCCTGGCCGGCGCCCGCGGCCTCACCCCGATCCGGCCAGCCACCGACGAGACGTGGAACCACTACTCCCCGCTCCTGACGATCGGCCTGCCGCGCCCGCGCGCGTTCGCCGAACACCTCGCCCGGCACGGGGTGCCGAACTCCACCGGCACCTTCCACCTGATCCCGTGCGACACGCGCCCCATGTTCACCGCCGGCGCCCAGCCGCCTTGCCGCGGCGCCGCCCAGATCCTGGAGCGCACCCTGGCCGTCGTCCTCACCGACCGCGACGACGAAGAGGTCCTCGACCGCTACGCCGCCGCCATCACCAGCGCCAGCGCCACATGGAGCGGCTGACCGCACCCCGAAGCCAGGGCCCGCCGCCGCACCCGCCGCGGCGGGCCCGCCATCCCCGATGGGACACCGCAGCATGAACACCACACCGCAACGAGGGCGTTGCCGCCGAGGCCCGCTGATCTCCGCCGAGGGCCTCAACGGCGTCGGCAAGACCTACCTCACCAACCGCGCCGTCGAGACCCTCGACGACAAGCCGGTGATGCTCGACGAGTTCTCCCAGCGCGCCGACGGCCGCCCCGGCCTCGGCGAGGCGCTGCTGAGCGCGCTGCGCCAGGCCAGCATCGGCGACCCGTTCCTGCGCGGCGGCACTCCGATGACCGAGGCCCTGCTCCTGATGGCCATCAAGCGGCACGACCTGGACACCGTCCTGCCCGACCTGGCCCGCGGCCGGGCTGTCGTCGAAGGCCGCAGCGTGGACACCACCGCCGTGTGCCAGGCCCTGCTCCTACACCCCGACGACCCGGACGCCGCCCTGCGCACCGCGACGGACCTGCTGGAACTCGCCGCCTCCTGGCGGCCGCTGCCCGACCTCACCATCCTCGTCACCGACGACCCCTGCGAAGCACTCGCCCGCGCCCAGCGGCGCGACCGGTGCGTCTTCACCGACGAGCAGGCCCGGTTCATGCGCGAGGCGTCCGATCTCTTCGAACGTCTCGCCGCCACCGATCCCGTCCGCTACCGGGTCGTGGACCGCCGCCACGTCGACGAGTACGAAGCAGCCGACCGGATCCGCACCTGGATCCGTGACGCCGGCGGCGACCTGGAATGCCTGCCCGAGCCCTGGCAGGGCACCGCCGCCGCATGCCTGTGCTGCCACCGGCGTGCCGCCACAGCGGCCGTGGCATGAGCACGGGGAGCCAGGAGCCGACCTGCCCGGGCGGGTGCGGCTGCGTGCCCGCGCTCGACAAGGGCACCGGCGCCCTGATTCTCGACTTCGACGGCACCCTCGCCGACACCCGGCAAGGACATGAGGACGCGCTGCGCGCCGCCCTGAAGCCCTACGGCGTCGTTCTCGACCCCACCTGGTATGCCCAGCACATCGGGCTGTCCATCTGCGACCTGCTGGCGGTGCTGCCCGGCGGCCGGCCGCTGCCCCACGACGAGGTCATCGCGCGCAGCCGCGCCCACCTGCTGGCCGAGGTCCACACGATCATGCCCATCGCGTGCACCGCGGAACTCCTGCGGCGGGCGCGGGCCGCCGGCCTGCCGTGCGCCGTAGCCTCCGGCGCCAGCAGGCAACTCGTCGGCCCAGGACTCGACGCGCTGGGCTTGCGCGGCGCGTTCGAGGCCGTCGTCGCGCGCGAGGACGCCGTCCGCGGCAAGCCGGACCCGGAACTATTCCTCACCGCCGCCCGCCAGCTGGGTATCGCGCCGGGGCGCTGCCTGGCGGTCGACGACGCGCCTGACGGGGTCGCCGCCGCCCGCGCGGCGGGCATGCAGGTGCTCACCATGGCCAGGGCTCACCTGGCCCCGGTGAGCAGCGCCCCGGCGGGGCTCTGGGACTGCGTCTCCCGGTCCACCGACGCAGCAGGACCGCTCCCGGCCCACGACCCGATCCGGTGATGGCACCACGCCGTCCGTCCCAAGGAGCACCATGCCTGTCCTGCACTCGACTAAGAATCTGACCGTCTTGCGACGGCCGACCGCCACGAGCGAAGGCGTCGGCGAGTTCGAGTACACCGACCACTACAGCGTCTTCCACCACGGCCCGATGCCCGACTCGATCCCCGGCAAGGGCGAAGCCGCCTGCCGCATGGTGGTCTTCAACTTCGAGCTGCTGGAGGCGGCCGGCGTGCGCACGCACTTCCGCCGCCAGAGCGCCCCGAATCGGATCGAGGTCACCCTCGCCCGCCTCCCGGAGACGCTCGACCACCCGCCCACCCCGCAGTTGGGCAACTACCTCCTGCCGCTACAGGTCCTCTTCCGCAACGAGCTCCCTCCCGGGAGCTCCGTCCACCGCCGGCTGGCCTCCGGCGACCTGAGCCCTGCCGACATCGGCCTCGACACGGTTCCCGCCGTCGGCGAGCGGCTCCCGCGGCCGACCATCGAGTACGCGACGACCCGCGAGCCGGTCAACCGCTTCCTCACCCCCGCCGACGCCCAGTACCTCTCCGGTCTCGACGACCTCCTCTTCCGCACCCTGCGCGAGACCACCGCCACCGTCAACACCGTGCTGACCGACCACGCGACCAGCGTTGGGCTGAACCACTGCGACGGCAAGGTTGAGTACCTGGTAACAGGCGATCAGGAACTCGTGCTCGCCGACAGCCCCGGCACGCCGGACGAGAGCCGCCTGATGTTCGACGGTGTGCATTGCGGCAAGCAGATCCTGCGCGACTGGTATGTGCGCTCCGGCAACGAGGTCCCGGTCGGCCGGCTGATCGCCGACGGCGTCCCCCGCAACCGGTGGCCCCGGCCCGCATCCCTGCCGCCCGCCTTCGTCCCCGTGATGACAGACCTGTACCAGGCCCTGTGCGAGACCTGGACAGGCGAGCGCCGATGGAGCGCGCCCGGCCTGGCTGCCGCGACCCGGGCCGTCCTCGTTCTCACCGACGAGTGATCGGGAACTGGACTGGCGATCGCGGCGGCATGCTAGTTCCGGTGCGGGACCCTGCTTGGCAGACACCAGCCGAGGAAGTCGAGGGATTGGTGAACACATGGCTCTGACCGACGATTCGGGCTTCCGGGCGACGACGTTCGTGGTCATCGACTTCGAGACGACGACCCCCTCCGGCCATCCGGCCCAGCCCATCGAGGTCGCGGCGCTCGCCCTGCGCCTGCACGACGGCGCCTGGACGTTGACCGGCCGCAGCACGTCCCTGATCCGGCCGCCCGCGTTCGCGCCGGTTACTCCCGCCGACACCGCCCAGACCGGCCTGACCGCCGAGCAGCTCGCCAACGCCCCCACTCCGGCCAAGGCCCTCGGCGCGCTGGACCGCCGCCTCACCCCCGGCACCCCCTACCTGCTGGTGGCCCAGCACGCCGCCACCGAGGCGAACGTCATCCACCACCAGGCCGAGCACTGCCCGACGCTGGCCCGCACCAACCTCATCGACACCATCCCGCTGGCCAAGCACCTCGCCCCCGGCCTGCCGAACTACAAGCTCGACACGCTCATGGTGCACTTCGGCATCCCGCACCCGCCTGACCGCCACCGGGCGCCCGCCGACGTCGACGTCACCGCGCAGCTCTTCCTCCACCTCATCGCCGCCGCCGACCGCGACCCGCGCCTGGACAGCCTCGCGGCCCTGTTCAAGACCGCCGGGCGCACCGCCAAGGCCAACCAGCCGGTCCAGGCGGGGCTGTTCGACGTCGACGCCTGACCCCAGACACGCCACCCGAACGACCGACTTGAGAAAGGACGGTGCTCACCGATGCCGCACGACGAGGAGCAGCCCCGCGTCGAGGTGCCCTTCTGGTTCGACCCGCTGTGCCCGTGGGCGTGGGTCACCTCGCGCTGGCTTCTGGAAGTCGAGAAGGTCCGCACGGTCCGCGCCGACTGGCGGATCATGTCGCTGGCCTACCTCAACCTGGTCCAGCGCGAGGGCAAGGACCTCAGCGACGACTACCGGGCACTGATGGAGAGCGCCTGGGGCCCGGTGCGGGTGTGCGCCGCCGCCGCCGAGCACGCCAGCCCCGCGATCCTCGGCCCGCTGTACACCGCCATCGGCACCCGGCTGCACAACCAGCGCCGCCGCAATGACCCCACCGTGATCCCCGAAGCGCTCGCCGAGACGAACCTTCCCGCCGCCCTGGCCGCAGCCGCCACCAGCACCGACTTCGACCCGCTCATCATCGCCTCCCACCACGAGGCATTCGACGAGGTCGGCCTCGACGTCGGCACCCCCGTCGTCCGCATCGCCGGCACCGCCCTGTTCGGCCCCGTACTCCGCAAAGCTCCCCGTGGTGAGGCCGCCGGGAAGCTCTGGGACGGCCTGGCCCTGGTTGCGGCAACGGACGGCTTCTTCGAACTCAAGCGGACCCGGGACTCCAAACCGATCTTCGAGTGAGTGAGGCCGCAGCGAACCCTCCGCCGCCCCGGCGCCAGACAGCGGACGCCGCCGAGCGACGGTGTGCACGGCCGCTTGCAGCCCTCCGCACCGCACCACGGGCCACTCCGCGGAACCGGGCACGGCCAGGGCGCCGGAACGTCACCCCCGACTCAGAGAACCTGGGCCGGTACGCCGACCGCCCGAGCGATGCGCTCGCCGACCAGCCTCACGGCCAGGTCCACCGAGTACCAGGCCGCGCCGGTCACCTCCGACTCCTGGATGAGCCCGATCTCGGCGCGCTCAGTCGAGAAGGCGTACCCAAAGTCCAGGTGGTAGTGCTCCGGCTCGTCCTTCTCGGGCCGCGCCGGCACCAGGCCGTATTCGACGTAGACCGGCACCGGCGACAGCGCCACGATCTTGCGCTCGTCGATCCCGGTCTCCTCCGTCAGCTCACGCAGCGCCGCCTCGGGCAACGTGGCGTCGGTCGGCTCAAGATGGCCGCCCGGCTGCAACGTGATCCCGTAGGCAAGGTGGTCGATGAGCAGAACCTCGGAACCACAGACGAGGAGCGCGCCGACCGTCACATGCATCGGGAAGCTGCGCCGGGACGCGAACCCGGAACCCCTGCCAAGGAGCCGCACCGGCTCGGCCAGCGCTTCGGCCTCGACCGGGAACCGTTCGAGGTACGACGACAGCGTCCCCGCGATGGTGGCATCACTGATGGCCACGGTTCACCCCCGATCCCACCAGGGAGAGGAACTCCCACCGACCAACTGCTCGGATACGGGCAGCGAGCACGTGCACATCAGCTCCAGCGGGGCGTGGCGTACGAGGGCCGCACTCTACAAGCCTGATCAAACCGGGTACGGACCAACGCGCCCGCCCGGATCGCTCTCACCTGATCGAGTGCCTGGCACGGAACCAGGGCGCACCACCCCAAGGAGGTGGGCCGCTGCACGTTCCGGCCGACCCGACTCACCGTACCGCTGGCGGACGATCCCGGCTGTCACTCCTGAGAGGGAGTCCCGATCGCACTCACCACGACGTGTTGTCTGAAGCGCAAGTCCGTTGTCTGTAAGAGATGTTGGAGCACCACCTGCCCAGCTCCGCACGTGAAGGAGCCCATCGATTGAGCAAGCCGTCGGGGTGAATCCGGGACGGGTTCACCGGAAGGGGACCGCCTGCCGGGCCCATGTCGGCGCCGGCGAGTTGGAGCCGGGAAAGCCCCCGGGCCGTCCGCTGGCGCCCGTTGCCGTCAACGCTAGTGCCTGGGAACGGCGTGTGATGCCCGGGCCCGGCAGGCGGTGTCAGGCCGGACGGCCGGACGGCGAGGGCTTGGAGAACGGCAGCTCCTCCCAGGCCTGGGCCAGGACCGGGTTCTCCCCGAGGACGCGGTCGTTGAGGCTGGCCCGGATCGACCAGCCCCCGGGGGAGCGGGACCCGGTGAGCAGCAGGTCCGAGATGGTGGTGTCGGTGATGGTGACGGCGTCTTCCAGTTCGCTGGCTGCGGCGACAGCCACCGGGAACGAGGCGGTCGGCAGGACGCTGCGGAACTCGGGGCTGTTGACCAGGTGGTAGGGCTCCATTGTGAGAACCGTCCCGAGGATGGGGCGGTCGGAGGGGATGTGCGCGAAGGCCGGGTGGTGGCCGGTGATGCGGTCGGCAGACTTCTGGAGCTGACCGACGGCCTTGGCAAGCTTGCCCTCGATCTCTGTCGCCCAGTCCACCGGGCCGAGCCGCAGCGGGGCGGTGGGTCGGGCCGACTTGACCTCGACCAGGAGCACCAGGTCGGGGAGAACCACGAACCAGTCGATCGACTTGACCTTGTTCTTCTTCTCGTCCCTGTACTCCACCTCGGGGTGGACTACGGCCCCGTCGATCAGGCGCAGCTGGCGGCCGACGTACTGTTCGAACAGGTCGCCGAGGTCGTCGGCGAAGGCCTGCCGGTGTGCCTCGAAGCCGGAGTAGTACAGCCCGAACGGCGACACCTTCGCGAGCGCGGCCGCCGGAACGGGCAGGAGGTAGCCGGGCCCGAAGTCGGCAAGCGCCGGCCGGGCCCGCAGCGGGTTGAAGCCGAAGCGGCGCAGCGCCGGGTCGAGTGGCAGCACCCCTGCGGCTGCCGCCTGCGCCTGGTCTCGCAGCGTCCGCGTGGTGGTAGCGAAGTGGGCGTCGATCACCTCGGCCAGGGCTTCGGGGGTGGTCAGCCGGGTGAAACCGCCGAGGTCGCCCGCCATCCACTGCGGGTCGAACCGCCCCGCCCGCGCCTTGGACGCGGCCCACAGCAGCTGGGCGACGCCGACGTAGTCGCCGAGCGGGCAGCCGAACAGCCGCTCGTCCCAGCCCGGGGTGATGGCCTTCAGCTTGCCGGGCTCGGCGGCGGTGGTGTGCTGGAGCAGGGCGACGGGGCGCGCGAGCTCGCCGAACTCGTGCTCCTGCCAGACGAACTGCTGCCCGGCCATCCTCAGCAGGAAGCCCTCCAGGTGCTGACCGGAGGGCTGATGGCGCATCGGCTCGTCCAGCGCGAAGTACAGCTGCAGGATCTCCTCCAGGTCGCCCGCCCGAGCGGCCTTGGTCCGGTTCTCGTTGCCGCGCAGCAGCGACACCGAGGCGGCGTCGAGCAGCGACCACGGGTTGTACAGGCTGGCCGCCAGGCTGCGCCGGTAGTCGTGGTCGCTCATCGGCGGCAGCGCGGCGCCGGTGGCCGCGATCAGCGGAATCAGGGAGCTCGGCGCGTGGCGGCGGATGCGCTTGACGTAGGCGCGGTCGGGGACGGGGTGGTTCTCGGTGAACAGCGGCATGGTCGGGTCGGACGTCCTTGTGAGGGTCAGCGGGTGGGATCGGCAAGTGCGGGACGGCCCAGGACGTACCGGTCGCCGGTTACTGAGGTTTTCAGGGTGGAGTCGGTGGGGTGAGTGGAAGGCCGGTCCCCGTGAGGCAGCCGTCTATGAGGGCGGGTCGAAGTTGGATGTGCCGCAGTCCGCGTCGGAGGGTGCGGGTGAGATGATCCGGATCGGTGAAAGCGGTGTTCGCCGTCGGGCCGCGACGCAGGAGTGACCAGATGCCCTCGACCGGATTGAGGTCCGGTGCATATGAGGGCAGTTGGAAGACGGTGAGCCAGTCGTGCTCCGCCACGTACTGCTTCATGCCGACAGCCAGGTGAGTGTTGAGATTGTCCCAGACCAGGACGATCGGGCCGCCGAGCTGAATGTGTGCCCGGACGGCGAGGTCGCGGTAATCGGTCCAGGCGAAGCTCTTGCGGGCTCCCTTGAGCGGCATGTGGAAGCCGGGCCGATAGATCACCCTGCTCTGCTCGCCGGGCTTGTAGCAGCACAGCGCGGCCACCGAGATCCGGCGCCGGGAACGTCCCCGGACCCGGACCACGGGCGTGTGCCCGCGCCGGCCCCAGGTGCGGGCGCGCGGCGGCGTCATCGCGAATCCTGCCTCGTCCTCGAAGACGACCCAGGCCCCGAGCGCCGCCGCGGTGCTTCTACCCGCGGCCACACTCCCCCGCAAGCGGGGGTACCCCCACCTGCTTCCACAGCTCCACGACGCGCTCGTCCCGCTCGAGTGCCCGGCGGGCCGGGGCCTGCCAGGACCAGCCGTGCCGCTTCAGCAACCGCCACACGGTCGCGATCGACAGTCGCACCCGGAACCGTCGGCCGATCACCGCCTGGACCCGGACCAGCGTCCAGCGCTGGTCCTCGAAGCCATGGGCGGCCGGCCCCTTGCCCAACTCCGCTTCCAACTCGGCGAACTGTGCCGCCGACAACTTCGGCACGCTCGCCGGACCCGCCGAGCGCAGGGCAACCGCACCGCCCTCGCGCCAGGCCCGCCGCCAACGCTCCACCGACCGCTCGCTGACCCGCAGCTCCCGGGCGATCACCGACGTCTTCCCGCCCGCCTCGAACCGGACCCCGGCCTCCAGCCGCACCTGTTCACGAAACGCCCGCCGCTCAGCGGTCAGGCCCCACCCTGCGCGTACCGCATACCACCGGCATACCGCAGGGATCACTACTTGTCACCACCGACAACAGAACGAAAACCTCAGTAGCCGGGTGAAGCCGGGGTGCTCGCGCATCGCGGCCTTCAACCTGGTTGCGGGGACACGGGTGCCGTCGGCGGCCAGCGCGTCCCGCAGCTGCTCGGGGGTCAGGGCGGTCCGGGTGCGGGCGAGGTGGCAAGCGGCGAGCTGCTCGGTGGTCGCCTCACCCGGGGCCTCGACCACCACAAGGCGGTCGCGGGTGAGGGCATGGTCCTCGCTGGCCGCGGCGAACTGCTCCAGCATCGGCGCGGCCTTCTCCCGAAGGGAGATCGCGCCTGCCCGCCACCGGGCGCCGTCCAGCAGGCCCTGGTGGCGGCAGACCAGAACCGCCAGGGCCACCACGGCGCCCGCGAGGACCGGGTGGCGTGCCGCGGCGCGCCCCGCCCACGCGGCGGCCTGCCAGGCGAGACGAGCGGCGACGGCTGACCCCCGCGCCTGCGGGGAGGACGGGCACCCACGAGCCCAGCGCCGCAGCCGCCGAGGCTGACCCCCGCGCCTGCGGGGAGGACCAGGGCGAGGAGTGGGACAGGGCTCTCGCTGGCGGCTGACCCCCGCGCCTGCGGGGAGGACTCGGGTCGTCTGGCCGCTGATCGACACGGTGAGGGCTGACCCCCGCGCCTGCGGGGAGGACGCCGACGTGACCGCACCACACCCGTCAACCTCCGGCTGACCCCCGCGCCTGCGGGGAGGACGTCAGCGCCGAGCCGGACACGGTGGTCAGGGTCGGCTGACCCCCGCGCCTGCGGGGAGGACCGACCCGCTCCCCCTTCTGGGCGGCATGAGCGCGGCTGACCCCCGCGCCTGCGGGGAGGACGTCCTCGTCGTCGGCCTGGGCCTGTTCATCTACGGCTGACCCCCGCGCCTGCGGGGAGGACGGCGGGCCCTACGTCGGCGTGCTGCTCGCGCTCGGCTGACCCCCGCGCCTGCGGGGAGGACATCGCAAGGTCGATCTTCTGGGTGTGACTGGCCGGCTGACCCCCGCGCCTGCGGGGAGGACGTCCTCAGGGCTGCTCACCGGCCGGACCCGCCCTGGCTGACCCCCGCGCCTGCGGGGAGGACAGCCGGCGGACGCACGTAGTCGCGGTAGACGTCGGCTGACCCCCGCGCCTGCGGGGAGGACGGTCGGTCAAGGGGCCGGGCCGACGGCGACAACGGCTGACCCCCGCGCCTGCGGGGAGGACGTCCTCGGTACGATCCATCACGGATCGCCCTCCGGCTGACCCCCGCGCCTGCGGGGAGGAGCGGTCAGCGCGTTCTTCTCGGCGTCGGTGACGCGGCTGACCCCCGCGCCTGCGGGGAGGAGCCTTTCTGAACTGCGACGCAACGGGGTCTTTGCTTTTTCTTGACTGCGCAGCATGTTGTGATGTCAAGCTTCGACTTTCATCGTGTCACGGCGCATGTCCCGTCGTCCTGTTCAAAGCCGAGGCTGCCCCCTACGCCCCGCCAAGTCACAGACTGGTCGATCGACGCGAGGAGCTCCTGGTCGAGGTGCGTCTACTGCGGCTGACCCCCGCGGGTGCGGGGAGGACCGTACCTCGGGGCCCGGCTGGTCACCCTCACCGGGCTGACCCCCGCGGGTGCGGGGAGGAGGTGCAGCCGCTGTACGGCGCGCGGGGCCCCCTCGGCTGACCCCCGCGCCCGCGGGGAGGAGCGGGCGACCGCCGCATCCACGGACCGGATGTCCGGCTGACCCCCGCGCCCGCGGGGAGGAGGAACCGGGGCTCGGATACAGCACGGCGAACGTCGGCTGACCCCCGCGCCCACGGGGAGGAGTCCGAGCCCGGTCACCCTTCCGGGGTATCCGGCGGCTGACCCCCGCGCCCGCGGGGAGGAGCTGTGCGCCATGGCCGCCACCGCCGCCGGCGTCGGCTGACCCCCGCGCCCGCGGGGAGGAGCTCGGCGTCACCCGCTGAACACCCCCCACCACGGGCTGACCCCCGCGCCCGCGGGGAGGAGAGCACCCCCAGGGCGTCGGCCCCGGTGCCGTGGGGCTGACCCCCGCGCCCGCGGGGAGGAGACGCAGTGGGTGACCACGGCCAAGCAACGCCGCGGCTGACCCCCGCGCCCGCGGGGAGGAGGCCGTCACCAGCGTCTTGACCCCGGTGATCACCGGCTGACCCCCGCGGGTGCGGGGAGGATGGCGCGTTGCGCACCGCCACGTGGTAGACGTGCGGCTGACCCCCGCGGGTGCGGGGAGGAGGGCGTGCTCAGCACCACCACGCCACCAGGGTTCGGCTGACCCCCGCGGGTGCGGGGAGGAGGTTCCTGCAGGGTGTCCAGCAGCATATCTGCCTGGCTGACCCCGCGGGTGCGGGGAGGAGTTCGGCCGGACGTGCGTCTCCCAGATCGACGCCGGCTGACCCCCGCGGGTGCGGGGAGGAGCGTCACCGGTGCCCTCGAACCGGGGCTTGGTGCGGCTGACCCCCGCGGGTGCGGGGAGGAGCCCGGCGTCCCGCACCAGCGCGCCAGCCTCCGCGGCTGACCCCCGCGGGTGCGGGGAGGAGACGATCAGCCGCAGCGTGGTCGTGCGCCGGGACGGCTGACCCCCGCGGGTGCGGGGAGGAGGAGGAAGCGGGCGGTCCAGGCGTCGGTGTCCGCGGCTGACCCCCGCGGGTGCGGGGAGGAGTGAGCGAGGATGCTGACGACGGCCATGTCGATCGGCTGACCCCCGCGGGTGCGGGGAGGACCTCCGGAACACGAAACTGCTCGCCGTCGACTCCGGCTGACCCCCGCGCCTGCGGGGAGGACGGATTGGCGGCGGTGCGCTGCGCCGGGACCGTCGGCTGACCCCCGCGGGTGCGGGGAGGACAGGAACGTGGCCCCGGTGCCCGCCTGATCGTCCGGCTGACCCCCGCGCCTGCGGGGAGGACGCGGCACCGACGCCGCCGAACGCCTGGACCGCCGGCTGACCCCCGCGCCTGCGGGGAGGACACGGCGCGGCCGATCAGCCAGGCCGAGGTCAGCGGCTGACCCCCGCGCCTGCGGGGAGGACGTCGAGACCGGCAAGCGCATCCCGACCCTCGACGGCTGACCCCCGCGCCTGCGGGGAGGACACGCGCGCTCCGCATCCGGCCCACTTTTCAGGCGGCTGACCCCCGCGCCTGCGGGGAGGACTCCCCGGCCCACCCGGCCGGCACCCGGTCGGCCGGCTGACCCCCGCGCCTGCGGGGAGGACAGGTACTCGAACGGGAAGCCGATCTGCTTCAGCGGCTGACCCCCGCGCCTGCGGGGAGGACTACCGCGTCCGCACCCTGGCCGGCGCCCGTATCGGCTGACCCCCGCGCCTGCGGGGAGGACTTGTCGATGACCACCCAGCGGTACCCCCGCAGCGGCTGACCCCCGCGCCTGCGGGGAGGACCCTTTCTGAACTGCGGCGCAGCGGGGTCTTTGCTTTTTCTTGACTGCGCAGCATGTTGTGATGTCAAGGTTCGACTTTCATCGTGTCACGGCGCATGTCCCGTCGTCCGGTTCAAAGCCGAGGCTGACCCCCCTACGCCCCGCCAAGTCACAGACTGGTCGATCGACGCGAGGAGCTCCTGGTCGAGGTGCGTCTACTGCGGCTGGCCCCCGCGGGTGCGGGGAGGAGGCACGCTGACGGGGCAGGCGGATCGGCGTGTGCGGCTGACCCCCGCGGGTACGGGGAGGAGATGCCGATCGCGCCGGTGACCGAGTTCCACAGCGGCTGACCCCCGTGGGTGCGGGGAGGACCGCCCCTGGTCGATGTCCCCCTTCAACACGACTGGCTGACCCCCCGCGCGTGCGGGGAGGACCCCGAGGCTGGGTTGCGGCTGCCGCTCTCGTACGGCTGACCCCGCGGGTACGGGGAGGACTTCACCAAGGACGGGTTCGGCATGAAGGGCGACGGCTGACCCCCGCGGGTGCGGGAA
The DNA here is from genome assembly GCF_042735125.1 of Kitasatospora sp. NPDC059599. Lineage (NCBI taxonomy): Bacteria > Bacillati > Actinomycetota > Actinomycetes > Kitasatosporales > Streptomycetaceae > Kitasatospora > Kitasatospora sp. NPDC059599. Next base: position 53,367 of record NZ_JBHWCL010000018.1, read on the forward strand.
GGACCGCTGGGACACGCCCAGCTGCCCGGCCAGCGCCGGCTGACCCCCGCGGGTGCGGGGAGGACGTGACGATGCTGCACAGCAGTGCCGCCGCGATCGGCTGACCCCCGCGGGTGCGGGGAGGACCCGAGGAAGGAGGCCACGACCTGCACCTCCCACGGCTGACCCCCGCGGGTGCGGGGAGGACTGGAGGAGGAGTTCGCGCTGGGTGTCCCAGTTCGGCTGACCCCCGCGGGTGCGGGGAGGACGCCGCCGCCGTACCCGTCCTCGACGTGACGGCCGGCTGACCCCCGCGGGTGCGGGGAGGACTTGCCGGTGACGCCGGCGGTCGCCTCATCGAGCGGCTGACCCCCGCGGGTGCGGGGAGGACTCGCCCTCGGCGGCTGGCTCCTCTACGAACTGCGGCTGACCCCCGCGGGTGCGGGGAGGACGCGAGCGCGACGCCCATGATCTGCCGAGCGCGCGGCTGACCCCCGCGGGTGCGGGGAGGACGATCGTCCACGGCGATCCGGGCATCCCATGCGGGGCTGACCCCCGCGGGTGCGGGGAGGACTCCCGAGATACAAGTAGTTCTCTCGGCGGTTCCGGCTGACCCCCGCGGGTGCGGGGAGGACGGCGGGGGCGATGGTGCCCCCGTCCTCGGCGAGGAGCGGCTGACCCCCGCGGGTGCGGGGAGGACTCGGTGAGCCGCTGAACGTCCTCGGCGAGGAGCGGCTGACCCCCGCGGGTGCGGGGAGGACAGGGAAGGCCCGGTGATGTGCCCGAGTGGCCGCGGCTGACCCCCGCGGGTGCGGGGAGGACACGGTGCCGACCAGCGGCAGGAAGGAGATCGGCGGCTGACCCCCGCGGGTGCGGGGAGGACGCCGGCGCTCCGGCCGACGAGACCAGCCAGCACGGCTGACCCCCGCGGGTGCGGGGAGGACGCGTCGGACACCTGCTGACGGAGCGTGTTCAACGGCTGACCCCCGCGGGTGCGGGGAGGACCCCCCTACGACATCGAACAGCGCACCCTCCACCGGCTGACCCCCGCGGGTGCGGGGAGGACCCGCCGTGGGGGAAGCGGTCGTCGGTGGTCAGCGGCTGACCCCCGCGGGTGCGGGGAGGACGGCCCGGTGAAGGCTGCAAGCTCCCAAGCATCCGGCTGACCCCCGCGGGTGCGGGGAGGACCTGCCGTACCTCCTCTTCGCCCATTTCGGCCCCGGCTGACCCCCGCGGGTGCGGGGAGGACACCTCCGTGCCCCGATCGCGCACCGCGTCCGGCGGCTGACCCCCGCGGGTGCGGGGAGGACACCCCAGGTCGTCAGCGGGTGGCGGCGAGGAACGGCTGACCCCCGCGGGTGCGGGGAGGACCTCCTCGGCCTGCTCCTCACCGGTCTTGAGGTCGGCTGACCCCCGCGGGTGCGGGGAGGACGCCGTTGGCGACCGCCCAGCCGATCCACTCGGCGGCTGACCCCCGCGGGTGCGGGGAGGACATCACCTGCCCGTTCGCGTCAAGGATCGGGGTCGGCTGACCCCCGCGGGTGCGGGGAGGACACTTCCTGAGCTGCGACGCAACAGGGGCTTTGCGATTTCTTGACCGTGCTTCGGGGCGGGATGTGATTGGCAGGGCATTTGTTCTGGTGTCAAGGTGCGGCCCTCATCGTGTCACGGCGCACGCGTCGTCGTCGGGTCCAGACTCGGGGTAGGCCCTGCATCCACCGGGAGGAGGCAGACGGCAGTGTCCTCGTGGGCATCAGTCGGCTGGCCACTGCGGGTGCGGGGAGGACCTCGCCTGGTCAGGAGGTCGTGGCGACTGCTGCTGGGTGGATTGTCGGTGACGACTGATAGACCATCAGTCATGTTTGACAGCAGTCGTGGTGGGGTCGCGGGTTCGGTCGAGCCGGATGCCCGGTTGTGGGGTAAGCACGACGGCCTGCCTGGTCCGTATCCGGTGATCTGCCATCTCCTGGACACCGCCGCTGTGGCCGGTGCGTTGTGGGATGCGGTTCTAGGCGAACGGGTCCGCGGGCGGATTGCGGAGGCGGTCGGGAGCTCGGAGGAGGACGCCCGGCGGCTCGTGATGCTGTGGGCGGGTCTGCACGATGTCGGGAAGATCACGCCACGGTTCCAGGGGCAGGTGAAGGGCGAGTTCGCGAAGCTGGCGGGGGAGCCCGGCTACGCGGAGGACGACCCGGCCGCGCGGCGTGCCGGGTTTCTGGCGCATGAGACGGCGACGCACTGGGGGCTGGTGGAGTTCTTCGAGCTGTGCGGCTATCCGGTGGGCAGGCTCGTCAGGCGGTCGCCCGCGCATCAGATCGCCCAGCTGCTAGGTGGCCACCACGGCTGCTTCGCCGAATCGCTGCTGGCCAAGGAGGTCGCGAACCCCTCCGGCCACCAGCCCGGGCTGGGGACAGCCCCGGGGTGGCGGGGACAGCGGCTTGCTCACGCGTTCGCGGTCCGGCGGACGGTGGGGGCGGACAAGGCGCTCGAGTCGGTGCTGCCGGGACCGTTGGCCGTGGTGATCGCGGGAGTGGTTGTGGTGGCGGACTGGCTGGCCAGCCAGGTCGATCTGATCGAGCCGAGGATGCCGGCGCAGGACTGGCCGGCTGACGATGCCGCGCTCGCCGGGCACTTCGCGAGGGCCGCCGCCGCGGCACCGGGATGGGTGCGCGAGGCGGGCCTCGGGCGTGCGGTGTTCCCGGACAAGCCGTTCGCCGGGCAGTTCGCGTTTCCCCCGAACCCGCTGCAGGCCGACATCGCGGAGCGGCTGCCCGTCGTGGTGAACGGTCCGGGGCTGCTGCTGGTGACCGCTCCGACCGGGGACGGCAAGACCGAGACCGCCCTCCACGCGGCGTCGGTGATGGCGCGGGAGTCGGGTGCGGGCGGGTTGTACTTCGCGCTGCCGACGATGGCGACGGCGGATGCGATGTTCGCCCGGGTCCGGGAGTTCGCGAACGGGAGTGTGGAGGGGGACCGGGCGCTGACGCTGCTGCACAGCATGGCGTGGCTGAGCCCGGACTACGTTCCGGGTGAGGGGGCGGTGGACGGGTCGGCGGTGCTGGCGGACACGGAGGCGGGGCGGTGGCTTCGGACGGGACGGCGGGGGCTGCTCGCGCCGCTGGCCAATGGCACCGTCGACCAGGCGCTCACGGGCGTGCTGCCGGTCCGCTATGGGTTCCTGAGGCTGTTCGGGCTGTCGGACAAGGTGCTGGTAGTGGACGAGGCCCACGCCTACGGGCCGTGGATGCACAGTCTGCTGGTGCGGTTGCTGGAGTGGCTCGGGGCGTTCGGTGCCCCGGTGGTGCTTTTGTCGGCGACGCTGACCGGCCGTGCGGCATCGTCGCTGGTCGACGCCTACCGGCGCGGCGCAGGGTTCGAGGAGGCGGCCGTCGTGGCGCCCTGCTACCCGGGCTGGCTGTTCGTGGACGCGGCCAGCGGGACGGTGTCCACGCCGCGGGAGGTCGCCAGCAGCCGAAAGCGGATCCTGCGGGTTCAGACCCGCAGGGTGCGCTGGGACATCCGGGACGAGTCCTCCGTGGTGCCGGCGCGCGATGGGCGCCGGGCGGCCCTGCGGGAGATCCTGGCCCCCGTCACCGACGGTGGCGGCTGCGTGCTGGTCTGCTGCACCACCGTCGACGAGGCGCAGCGTACCTACCGGTACCTGCGGTCGGTCCTGCCTGGACTTGCCGCCCGGGAGGGAGGCCTGCGGCTGCTCCACTCCCGTTTTCCGGCGCACGAGCGCCGGCGTATCACCACCGCTTGTGAGAGCGCCTACGGCAAGCCGGGATCCGAGTTGGAGGCGGCCTTGCCGCGTGAGGGTTCGGTCCTGGTCGCCACCCAGATCGTCGAGCAGTCCCTGGACCTCGACTTCGACCTCGTCGTTTCGGACCTCGCCCCGCTCGCCCAGCTGCTGCAGCGGGCAGGCCGCGGCAAACGCCACGACCGCCCCAATCGGCCGGCGTGGACCGGCGACCCGGCCGAGCCTGGCCTGATCGTGCTGGAACCCCTCGACGACGAGGACCGCGTGGCCGCGCCCCGTACGTGGGGGACCGTCTATGACGCTTCCCTGCTGCGCCGTACCAGCATGCTGCTGGAGAAGCTGCCCGGCGGCGTGGTCAGTGTCCCGGGGGATGTCCAGCAGCTGGTCGACGAGGTCTACGCAGATGACTTCGGGGCCGGTCTGGAGCCCGCTGCCGCGCGGGAGCTCGAGCGGATGGACGCCGAGCGGATTGCCTCGGCCGTCGCGCAGGAACAGGTGGCGAAGCTGACAGCGATCGGCCCCCCGTACGACGTCGACGACCTGTACCGGCTGAGCGAGCGGGGCCTGGGTATCACGGAGGACCTGCTGACCACCCGTCTCGGCGCCGACAGCGGACGTGCCGTTTGCGTGTTCGAGCGCGAGGCCGGGACGTGGAGCCTCGCCCCCGATCGCGACGTGCCGCTGCCCATGGGCACCGTGGACCGGGAGGCCATCGCACTGATCATGCGGCACACCGTGCCGCTGCCCGGAAGCTGGCTGGGCGGCCGCCCCGACGAGAACGCCCCGCCGCGCTCCTGGAGCAAACGGCCACTGCTGGCCGACCTCGCGCTGCTGCGCATGCGGCACGACGGCGAGCGCTGGACAAGCCGGCTGGGCGAGCGGGAAATCGAGTACTCGAACGTGGGAATTTCCGCGAACTAGCCTCATAAGCACCGCACTTGGCACTACGTTCAACGTGCTGCTCCCGGACGGGACGCCCGTCCGGGAGCAGCGTGACCCCCGCCTGCGCGGGGACCGTTTCGGCGATGCGGCGGCTTCGTAAGCACCGCACGGCTCACCCCCGCTCGGTGCGGGGACCGCGCTGAGCCTACCCACCGTTGTGATCACCCGTATCTGCCTCGTCGGAGGCCGCATGCCATCCGCACCACCTTCCTACAATCTTGTCGACGAACCGTGGATCCCTGTCCGGTGGCTCCCCCGGCGTGAGGGGGACGCTTCCCCGGGCGACGGCACGGACTGCCCGGACGCGGTCGGACTGCGCGAGTTCCTGCTGCGCGCGCACGAGATCGAGCGGATTGCGATCGGCACTGCGCCGGCGCTGTCCGCGCTGTACCGGATCCTGTACGCGCTGACCGCCCGCATGACGGGCCTCGACGAAGCGGGGCCCGGAGCCTGGTCGGAGCGCCGCCTCGATCTCGTAGACAGCGGGCGTTTCGACCCGGGGATGACCGAGGACTTCGCCCGACGCATCCGCAACCGTTTCGATCTGTTCGACCCCGTGCGCCCGTTCCTCCAGGACCCGCGGCTGGCCGGGCAGTGCGATCCGGCGAACAGCGCCGGAGTCGACAAGCTCATCGCCACCCGCCCTTCGGGTCAAAACCACGCCTGGTTCCGGCACGTCAACAGCGCGGCTCCCGACCTGCCGACCCCCGCCCAGGCGGTCCTGCACCTGCTCGTCTGGCACTATTACGGGCCTTCCGGGCGGTGTTCGAGCCGCACCGTCGGCAGCACGAAGGCCGCCGACAGTAAGGCTGGCCCGCTGCGCAGGACGCTCTCGTATCACCCCGAGGGCGAGTCGCTGTTCGAGTCGCTTCTGGCTGGGCTTCCCGAGCCGGGCCGGGATGTGCGCCGGGGGAGTGACCTGTGTCCGTGGGAGCGTGAGGAGCTGTCCGACCCGGTGGCGGCTCCGCCGGCGCTCGCGGGTCCGTGCTCGGGGCTGACGGCCCGGTCCCAGCATGCGTTGCTGCTGGTGCCCGACGACACCGGCGGGCTCGTCCGGGATGCGTTCATCACGTGGGCCTACCGCGACAAGATTTCCCGCGAGGGCGATCCCTACCTGATCTGGCAGACCAGTAAGGAAGGCAATGCGTACCCGCGGCTGGCCGACTCCCACCGGGCCTTGTGGCGTGACCTGGACGCCCTGCTCCTGCAGGAACCGGCCGGCAGCGCGAAACCGCAGCGGCCCACTGTGTTCTCGACCGCTTCGGAGGTCTCGGAGGAGCTGAGGGTGCGGGCGCTCGGCTTCGAACAGGACGGGCAGGCCAAGGACGTCCAGTTCGTCGACGCCACGACTCCGCCCGTGCTCGGCTTCGTCGAGCGCGAGCAGGGAGCGGCGATCGCGATCGAGATCGGCCGGCTGCGCGTCCTGGGCGAGCGGTACGGCAACCGTCTCAACCAGGCGGTCAAGAAGGCGTGGATGGGCTTCACCGACGCCCCCAAGGTCCGCGACTGCACGTGGGCCGTCGACGCCGCGGCCCGCTACTGGCCCGCCGCCGAGGCCGAGTTCTGGAAGCGCCTCGGTGACCGCGACTTCGACGCCGCGCCTGCGGCCTTCCGCGTCCTCGCCGAGCGGGCCTACGACACCGTCACCTACGGCGCGCTCGGGACCATGCGCGGAGCCAAGGCCGTCACGTCCGCGCGCATCGAGCTGTACGGCGGGCCCGTGAAGCAGCCCGCCAGGACCGGCGGCACCAGCACCCGCACCACGAGCACGGAGGACACGTGAGCAGCACCGCCGCCATTCCGGGGCCCGCCAAACCTGCCGACGACGGGGTCGCCGGCCCGAAGGCCGCCGACGTGATGCCCACCCTGGGGCGGGCACGCGCCTTCACCAGCAGGATCGACATGCGCAGCCATGAGGACCCCGGGGTGCGCGCGGCCCTTCGCCGCGGGGTGTGCAAGGACCTCGACGCCGTGCCGTTCATGCACCGCTTCGTCGCGTCGTGGCTCACCGACGAGCAGGCGCGCGACCGCGACGTCCAGCGTGCCTACTACACCGTCGCGTCGCTGATCGCCGCGCAGCGCCGCGATCAGTACGCCGCGGCGGAGAAGGATGATCAGGCAGGCGGGCCGGAGGAGGACGCAACGGACAGCTCCGGCCTCGCCGCCGCCGAGCGGAACCGTCCGCGCAGCCTGGGCCACGCGTTCGCCGACGGCGTCCTCAAAGGCGGGCAGGGAAGCGGCCTTCGGGAGACCTCCGCCGAAACCCGGCTCAACCTCCTGACCCGCCAGAGTGTCGACGGACTGCACCGCCATCTGCCGGGCGCCGTCCGCCAGCTGCGGGACCGGGACGTCGAGATCGACTGGGCCCAGCTCCTTGTCGACCTCTGCCAGTGGCGGCGCCGCTCCGCGACCATCAAGCGGATCTGGCTCCAGGACTACCACCGGAGCCTGCAGAAGGACGGCGAGCGCCGGGCCCGCGACCATGACGACCGCCAGGGCGATGGCACCGACGACACCGACAGCACCAACGCCTGACCACGGCCGGCCTGCCCAACCACCCGTACACCCGCCTCGAAGGAGAAGAGCATGCCCGTCCCCGACCGCACCACCGCCCGCTTCCTCGACATCCACGTCGTCCAGAGCGTCCCGTTCGCCAACCTCAACCGGGACGACAACAACTCCGTCAAGACCCTGCGCTACGGCGACACCGAACGCACCCGTGTCAGCAGCCAGTCCTGGAAGCGCGCCGTGCGCGAGTACTACCAGGACAACTTCGGCGAGCAGGCCCTGCGCACCCGCCGCATCGGGGCCCGCGTCACCCGGCTCCTGAAGGACGAACACGACTGGCCCGCCGACCTCGCCCAGCGGGCCGGCCAGCACATCGCCGCCGGCAGCTCCATCAAGTTCGAGGCCAAGGACTCGCCCGACGTCACGACCAACGCCATGGTGTACGTGCCCGAGAGCGCCGTCGCCGAACTCGCCGCCCTCGCCGAGCACCACCGCCCCGCCCTCGAGAACGCCAAGGACATCAAGAAGAGCAGCGACAAGAGCGTCCTGCCCAAGGACGCCATCGACGCCGTCCTGCGCTCGCGCAACGGCATCATCAACCTCTTCGGCCGCATGCTCGCCGAAGTCGACGACGCCGGCGTCGACGGCGCCGTCCAGGTCGCCCACGCCCTCACCACCCACGGCACCGACGTCGAACTCGACTACTTCTCCGCCGTCGACGACGTCACCTCCGCCTGGGGCGACACCACCGGCAGCGCCCACATGGGCCACGCCGAATTCAGCGCCGGCGTCTTCTACCGCTACGCCACCGTCGACCTCGCCGACCTCGCCCGCAACCTCAGCGACGACCACGACGCCGCCCGCGAACTCGCCGCCGGATTCGCCGAGGCCTTCATCCTCTCCATCCCCCGCGCCAAGAAGACCGCCACCGCACCCCACACCATCCCCGACCTCGCCCACATCGCCGTCCGCAGCGACCGCCCCCTGTCCTACGCCGCCGCGTTCGAACAGCCGGTCCTCTCCCGCGACCACGGCGGCTACGCCGCCGCCTCCCGCGCGGCCCTCGCCCACTACGCCACCGCCGCCAACAAGCTGCTCGCGGGCCGCGGCACCGTCGCCGCCGCGTGGGCCAGCCTCGAGGAGAAGGACCTCACCGGCCTCGGCACCCGCGTCGACTCCTTCCCCGGCCTCATCGACACCGCCGTCGAGGCCGCCTTCACCGCCGCCTCAGCCAAGGCCGGCGCGTGAGCCCCCACACCGGTGCCGCCGTACGAGGGCTGCTCATCCGTCTCGCCGCGCCCCTGCAGTCCTGGGGCGAGACCAGCGAGTTCAACGAGCGCGGCACCGCGGCCTTCCCCACCCGCTCCGGAGTCGTCGGACTGCTGGCCTCCGCCCTCGGCCGCCACCGCGGCGACGACATCAGCGACCTCACCACCATGTCGCTGACCGTCCGTACCGACCGGCCCGGCACGGTCCTGCGTGACCTGCACACCGTCGGCGGCGGCTTGACCGCCTCCCGTACCGTCACCACCGCGGAAGGCAAGAAGCGTTCCGGCACGACCGCCACCCTGCTGTCCCACCGCTACTACCTCGCCGACGCCGCCTTCACGGCGGTCGTCACCGCCGAGCCGAGCCTCCTCGACGAATGGGCCGACGCGCTCCGGCACCCCTTCTGGCCCCCGTACCTGGGCAGGCGTTCTTGCCCGCCTGAGGGCCCGCTGCTGCTGGGCCTGGTCGACGACCCCCTGCACCACCTCGTGCACCTGCCCATTGCCCGCCGCGAACCCCACGGCGACGCCACCACCGTCGACCTGCTGTTCCACGGTGACCGGCCACTCGACCGCCTCGGCGACCGCCCCCAGCCCGGCGACGACCGCGGAACCAGCCCCGCAGGCGAGGTGACCGACGACCCCGTCACCTTCCATCCCCGCCGCCGGGCCTACCGGGCCCGCCCCCGCTACCAGCGCACCCTCACCCTGCCCAGCAGCCAGTGCAAAGGCCTCGGCAGCGGCTACCTCACCGCGCTCGCCGACTACCTCGGCCGGCACACGACCCGCCCCGAAAGCATCCCCGCATGAGCCTGTGGCTGACCCGCATCATCCCCGACCCCCGCAGCCGCGACGCCCGCCGCGACACCACCGGCGCCGTCGACCTGCACCACCGGATGATGTCGCTCTTCCCCGACAACCTCGCCGACCCCGAACCGCGACGCCGGCTCGGCATCCTCTTCCGCAGCGAACCCACGCCCGCAGGCCACCAGATCCTCCTCCAGAGCACCCAGCCACCCGACCTCGCCCGCCTCCCCGCCGGCTACGGCCAGGCCGCCACCAAAACCCTCACCCCCCTGCTCGACGCCCTTCAGCCTGGCCTCCACATCCGCTACCGCATCGCCGCCAACCCCATCCGCAAACCCGGCCGCACCACCCGCGAGCTCTACCAGCTCAAAGCCATCGTGCCCCTCCAAGGCGCAGCCGCCGACGACTGGTGGGCCCGGCAGGCCGAAACCACCGGACTGCGCCTGGGCACCCTTCACTCCAGTCCCCTGGACGCCGCCAAGGGCAACCGGCGCAGCGACCAGCGCCCCATCCAGCACCACCGGATCCTCTTCGAAGGCACCGCCGTCATCGCCGACGCCGACCGCCTGCGCGCCCGCCTCACCGACGGCATCGGCAAGGGCAAGGCCTACGGCTGCGGTCTCCTCAGCATCGCCCCCCACCGGGAACCCGCGTGACCACCCGGCGCCGTCCCGACCAGGGAGCCGCCCGCCGGAAACTGGCGGCTCCCACCGTCGCCATGCTTCCGCGCATCGCCGACTCCCTCTCGTTCCTCTACCTCGACATCGTCCGCATCGTCCAGGACGACACCGGCGTCTGCGCCGAAGTCACCAGTGCCGAACGCGGCACCGAAACCGTCTACCTCCCCACCGCCGCACTTGGCTGTGTCCTCCTCGGCCCCGGTACCTCCATCACCGCCCGGGCCCTCGCCACCCTCGCCCGCCACGGCACCACCGTCGTCATCGCCGGATCCGGCGGCGTGCGGTGCTACGCCGCTGCCCTCCCCGACTCCCTCACCACGGTCTGGCTGGAACGCCAAGTCCGGGCGTGGGCCGATGACACCAGCCGCCTGGCCGTCGCCACCGCCATGTATGAACAGCGTTTCGGCCGCGGCACCGCTCCTGCGGGCAGCAGCCTCGCCAGACTCCGTGGTTTCGAAGGCGACCGGGTCAAAGCCCATTACCGCCTCCTCGCCCAGCAGCACCGCATCGGCCGCTTCCGCCGCAACTACGACCCCAAATCCTGGGACACCCAGGACCCTGTCAACCTCGCTCTCTCCTCCGCCAACACCTGCCTCTACGGCATCGTCCACGCCGCCATCCTCGCGCTTGGCTGCTCGCCGGCCCTCGGCTTCATTCACAGCGGCAACCAGCAGGCCTTCGTCTACGACATCGCCGATCTCTACAAAGCCGAGCTCACCATCCCGCTGGCCTTCTCTCTCCACTCCTCGCCACAGCCGGAAGCCGATGCCCGACGTGGCTTCCGCGAGGGCCTGCGCCTCTTTCGTCTCCTGCCACGTGTCGTGACCGACATCCAGCGCCTGCTCGCCCCGGAGCAGCAGGTAGCGGTGCCTGATCCGGAGGAACAACTCGTGGATCTCTGGGACCCCATCTCAGGCGTACTCCCGGGTGGAGTGAACTACTCGACGGAGCAGCCGCTGTGAGGACGTTCCCCCAGCCGATGGGGCAGTCATGGCAACGATGACTGTCCTGTCTGCCACGGCTGTACCCGACCATGTTCGCGGCGCCCTCACCCGCTGGCTCCTCGAAGTCACACCCCAGCTATACGTCGGCACCATCTCCGCCAAGGTCCGCGACGAGCTCTGGCAAGCTGTCAGCGAATGCATCGGAAGTGGTGTAGCGGTCTTGGTCCACCCGGCATCCAACGAGCAAGGATTCGAACTTCGAACTGCTGGCGAACAACGGCGGAGGACCGTTGACTTCGACGGGCTGGCCCTGGTCGCAATGAGCCGTCAGCAGCGCTACGACGGTCAAGAAATCGCAAACCCATAAGAACGTTGCAGGTCAGAAAGTCCTCCCCGCGCGAGCGGGGGTCAGCCGCCGAGTCGAACCCACAGGTCGCGAGGCAAGACGTCCTCCCCGCGCGAGCGGGGGTCAGCCGCCATTACCTGGGACAACCTCGGCCTCCTGCTGGTCCTCCCCGCGCGAGCGGGGGTCAGCCGCCGAAGAGGCCTTCCGCACCGCCCTCACCCAGGTCCTCCCCGCGCGAGCGGGGGTCAGCCCGGTGATCGCCCGGGGGGAGGTGGACGGCGTCCGTCCTCCCCGCGCGAGCGGGGGTCAGCCGGTCCGCAGCTGGGCGATGGCGCCTTCCTGCGTGTCCTCCCCGCGCGAGCGGGGGTCAGCCGTTCGTTGCGATCGGCCCGCCAGAGGTCGACGGGTCCTCCCCGCGCGAGCGGGGGTCAGCCGGTGATCGGCTGATGGCCGGGCCCACGATCGTCGTCCTCCCCGCGCGAGCGGGGGTCAGCCGCTGCTCGCGATGCTGTGGCCGAAGGAACCTGAGTCCTCCCCGCGCGAGCGGGGGTCAGCCGCCCGCCCGCAAGCCGATCAGGAAGAAGGCTCCGTCCTCCCCGCGCGAGCGGGGGTCAGCCGGACCCCAGCCACAGCGGCCGGGGTCCTTTTTCGTCCTCCCCGCGCGAGCGGGGGTCAGCCGTTGGCTCCTCGACGGCACCGTCTTCATGTGGTGTCCTCCCCGCGCGAGCGGGGGTCAGCCGCCGTCCAGCTCCTCGACCAGGAGGACCCGGACGTCCTCCCCGCGCGAGCGGGGGTCAGCCGCCGTGACCAGCGAGCACTCCCCGCGCCCCGGCGTCCTCCCCGCGCGAGCGGGGGTCAGCCGGCGCCCCTCAGTAGCGATGCCCTCCGGCAGGCGTCCTCCCCGCGCGAGCGGGGGTCAGCCTCGCCACCACCCTGCCGCTGCTGCGCCGCCACGGGGCCGACGCCCCGGTGTGGCACCGGTTCGGCCGCTGCGGCTGGCACACCCTCACCGACGCGCTCGACAACCCGGACGGCGACGAGCTGCTGGCCGTCGAGCGGGCGGAGGCGGACCGGGCCCGCCGGGCGCGGGAGGCAGCGGAGCGGGAGCGGCGCCGTCCGGCATGTACCCGCTGCAAGGCGCCGTTCTCGGACGAGCGGTGGGAGGAGAAGGCACGGGGCTGCAACGACGACGGGCTGTGCGCCGGCTGCAGCCAGCCCGACGCCGACCGGAAGGCGCGGGAGGCCGCCGAGCGCGAGCGGGCCGCCGCCGAAGCCGCCGTCGCCGAGGCGAAGCGAACCAGCTCTTGGTGGCGCCGGTCCTGACCCGGCCTTACCTGTCCGGTCTCGGCGAGGGTGACGGATCCGCTGGCTCCGACCTGCCGTTCGCCGTGGTCGACGAGACGGATGGGCTGCGGGTCGTTCGTTGATCACCGCGGTTCCGGGGCTCCCGGCTGCTGTGGCGTTGGCGTTCTCACGGGAGGCGCCCGCATCGGTACTGACGGACCTCTTGCCAGGTGTCCTGCCAAAGCGGCCCGCTGCGGGCAGGGCGAGCGCTAGCCTGAGCGGTGACGCACCGCGACCCAACGGAGGATCGGGATGCCTAGGCCCATGACCATCACGGAGTTTCACTTCACCACGGGGCGCCTCCCGAGCCACCCGACAGTCTGATCATGACGAAATCAGGCGGCGCCCCGTACTGCCCGTACTGCCGCATTGCGAGCAGACGCGGTTACTGTCCCGCCTGCGGCGTAAAGGTTAAGTCCGGCCGAGCAGGGACAACGATTCACGTCGAAGGTAGGGACCATGCGGAGGTTGCCGAAGTCGCCCGGCAACTCGCTGCCGACGCGGCGGCCCGCCAGAGCGCAGCCAGGGCAGGGGCAAACCGTGGCGAGCAGAGCCCTCGGACGCCCTGGGCTTCCGGCTCGTTCTATCTCGCCTGCGTCGTGGTCGTAGTCGGATTGCTCCTGGTGGCTGGCAGTGTTCTCCCCGTCTGGACGCTTCCCATCGTCATCGCCGGCGCCGTCATCGCCGTTGCCGCAGTTGGCGCACTACAACTGCGCCATGACGACCGACTCAGCGAGCGGGGTTTCCTTGGACTGATGGGCGACACGCTCCGCCACCTGCCCAAAGCTGCAGTACCCAAGCGCGGGCCGAAGCCCTGAAGAGGGATGAAGCAACATTCCTCGCGGATCCAGCCATAGCGAGTTGCAACGACCAGGGGCACGACGGTCAACGTTCGACGACGACATGTGCCCTAGGTCGCACCGAGACGCCCGGAGTGACGACCGCCACCTTGGCCGAGACTCCGCCAGGCTCGCCGAGACCGGACATCACCTCCGGTACAGGCCGCTGACCTGCACTGGGAAGTTTCGCCCCGGGGCCGGTGAGTTTCGGGTGTCGTCGCAGGTCAGTGGCCGGTTAGAACGGACTGCGGTACGCCGTCCGGGTGGCGGTGGGGTTCGGCGGGATGGCGTGGTGGGCAGAGCCTGCGACATGACGACACCCATCACCAGGCGCCGCCGTCGCCGCAGTCCGTCCGCGCCCACCGCGTCCGCGCCCCCTCCCCGGTCCGCGCCGGATGGTCGCCGGCCCAGGTCCGTCCGGGCGGCGGCGGGTGCTTCCGGACCTGGTCCAGCGAGCACCTGACCCCTGGCGGGATGGTCGTGAAGACCACCTGGCACGAGCCCGCCTGCCCGACCTGGGGCCAGCCGTCCACGGCGACCAGCGACCGGGCCGTTCCCCATCGCCCGGCGGCCGGCCGCGGATAGGCTCGACGCACTGTCGCCAGGGAGGGGTGGACCGATGACACAGCCGATCCGACTGGGGCCCGAGCCGGTAGCCGAGTGGATCACCGAGGTCTGCGGCTGGCAGGAGCAGGCCCGCGTGCTCCTCGGGCACCTGCCCTCGCAGCTGCGCCTGGTCCACGACGCGGACCGCTGGTGGATCGGGATCGACGCCTTCGCCCCGTACCTGCGCGTCCAGCTGTGCGCGGGCCGCGTTCTCGACGACGGCACCTTCGGCGACGTCTCCGCCGTCCTGGACGGTCCGGTCAACGCCACCGACCGCGAGGAGCTCGCGCAGGCCGTCCAGGAGCTGCGCAAGCGCCTGGACGCCCCGCAGCCGCCGAACCGCTGGGCCGCCGGCCGCTACGGCTTCCCCCAGCCCTGACCCGCCGTCACCCCTTCGAGTGAACCGCCCGGCCCCGGCCCCGGGGTCGGGCAGACTGCCGCTGTGACCGATACCGACAGCAGCCTTTCCCAGCCCGGCACCACCGTGGTGCGCCGCGACGTCCACGCCGGCCGGGTGTGGACCGCGATGCCCCAGCGCGTGATCGACGACACCGGCCACGTGCTGACCCTGGCCTACTGGCCGGGCATCGAGAGTCTGGCCCCGACGACCTGGATCACCTCCACGCGCACCGGCGACGACGCAACCCGCCAGCAGGGCCTGGACGACCTGGCGGCCGGCACCTGGACCCTCGGTCCGTACCGCTGGGAGAACACCGAGCTGCTGAGCCACTTCCTGGCCGGCGAGTGGTTCTCCGTGCACTGCTTCCAGGACGCCACCACCAAGGAACCGCTGCGCTGGTACGTGAACTTCGAGCACCCCTACCGGCGCCGCCCCGGCCTGGGCATCGACACCATGGACCTCGCCCTCGACCTGGTCGTCACCCCCGACCTGTCAGGGCACCACTGGAAGGACACCGAGGAGTACGCCCAGCTGCGCCGCCTTGGCGTGGTAGACGACTACGTCGGCCGCCAGATCGAGCAGGCCCGAGGCCGGGCGATCGCCATGCTGGACGACCGCACCGGACCGTTCGCCGGCGGCTGGCCGACCTGGGCACCGGATCCGTCCTGGCCGCTGCCGACACTGCCGCCCGGCGCCGACGAAGCGGCCACGGCGATGACCCCGTACCGGCCATGACGAGCAGCGGCACGGCAAGCGAGCCGGTCCGCGTGCGGGTGTGCGCGGTGCTGGTCCACGACGGCCGGGTGTGCCTGATCCGGCGCCAGCGCCCGGCTGGAGTACAGCTCTCCTTCCCCGGCGGCGTGGTCGAAGGCGGCGAAGAACCCGAGACTGCGCTGGGCCGGGAGCTGCTCGAGGAGCTCGGCCTCGACCTGGTGGTGCTGCCCGCGCCGCCGGTGCTGCGCTTCGTCCAGGACCAGGAGACTGAGCGGCCGGGCGAGAGCGTGCCGTTCCGGCGTCGGCACCTGGTCTTCACCGCCTACCTGCCCGACCACTTGGTGGAGGCCGTCGCCCTGGTCGAGCAGGACGACCCCGACCAGGCGCCGGTGGTGTGGCTGCCGGCGGCCGACGCGGCCGACCTCCACCTGTACTCGGACATCGGCGCCGCCCTCCACCAGGCCGTCCGGCCCGACGCCACCGCGGGCGGCCCGATGCCGCTCCCGGCGATGACCACCACGTCCTACCGGTGGCGCTGACTTCTCGCGCGCATACTGCAGCCGGCCCGGCGCGGCTTGCCTCTGAGGTTGCCTCTGGGGGCCGCGTGAGGAGCTCGGCCCGCTCACGGACGCAGCGGCAGCAGCGAGGCGGTTCGGCTGGTCGCCTCGATGTAGGCCCCCAGATCCGGGCAGAGAAGTCGTGCCAGGTCCACGATGTCCTGCGTCCGCTGCGCCACCGGCTCCGCGAGCAGGGGCTCGTGGTGGGCGGCCCGGTTGCGCAGGTCGTTCAGCTTGCTGATCTTCCCGTCGAGCTCCGCGCGGTCCGTCGGCGTGGGGAAGGCGTGGTGCAGGTGGGGCAGCCACAGGGTCTTCTCCCGCGCCTTGGCGGACGTGTACCGCCAGAAGCCGAAGGACAGCTCGGCGATGACCTGTCCGGGGGCGGCCGTCTGGCCGAGCTTCCGGTACGCCTCGTCGATCTTCTGACGCGACACCCGGTTGACGTCGACCTGGACTCCCGCTCCTCGGGTGCGCATCAGGGGGGCCCGCAGAGGGCTGGCCGGGTCCTGCAACCAGTGCCCGCCGCCGGACCACGTCCCGTCGAGGGCGGTGGCGTAGCTGTTGCGCAGGCCCACCTCGAAGTGGGCGAGGTCGCGCAGCACGGAGCCGGTCAGGGCTGCGTTCCACTCGTAGAGCGCCAGCGCCCGGGTGCGGTCGTCGCCAGCGGAGGCGAGGTAGACGCTGAAGCGGGCGGGGCTGAGCCAGTGCTCGACCCACGAGCCCGGGGCGGGGAGTGCAAGGGTGGTCATGTTGTCCTCCAGGACGGACGGGGTACAGTGGGGGTGAAAAGCCCCGGTGGACCGCTGATCTTCGGATCAAGTCGCCGGGGCTGTGACGTTTCTTGGCAGGGCGGCTCGCGGCTTCGGGGCGGGTTGTCGTCCGGGAGCCGGCGGCCAGGTTGGGCTTGGTGGGCCCAGACTCAATCCTTGTGCACCGGAGGGGCCCTGACGGTAGTGTGGGAACACCGTTAGATCCGCATGCGTGACAAGTTGATACAAGTGAGACAGTGAGAGAGTCACTTCATGCGGATCAATCCGTGGCGACCTGAAGGCGAAAACTTTTTTCCATGGGCTCCGCGTCGGTCGAGAAGTGGGCCGTGAGCAGGCTGGCGACACTGAAGCGCCTCGAGGACAACGGCCTGGCGGACGTGCTCGCCGCGTCGCGGGACCTGTGGGACAGGGGGCTCAAGCCCGCGGCCATCCGCATCCGCCGGGCCTACTACCGCCACGATGATCCGATGTCGGTCAAGGACGAGCGTCGGGGGCTCCCGCACGACCTGCAGCCCCCGGCCGCCCGCCTGATCACACCGAAGGGCGTCGCCCTCAAGCTCCACCTCATGATGATCTTCGCCACCCAGTGCCAGGTCGCCCCGATGGGTAAGTACAGGCCCATCCCCCTCGACGGCGACGGTGGACTCTCGTGGCGGAGGCTGGTGACGGCCCCCTCGACCAGCGGTACCGGAGCGCGCTCGAACACCGCGGACGCGAACAAGAGGCGCCAGCTGACCCGTGCACTCGACGCCCTCGCCCCGGACGCACCCGGTGAAAAGCGCCTGGTCGACCTCCCTGGACAGGCGAAGTCAGCGAGTCGGTACGAGAACATCCAGCTGCTCAAGGAGGACGGCAGCAGCAACGCGGCCGAGACCGTGCACCACCGGGTGCCCGGAGCGAAGAGGGACTACATCGAGGTGCCGGTCGCGTTCTTCACCCAGGGGTGGGTGCAGGTGCTGACCTCCACCGAGATAGTGGCGTACCTCATGTGGCTGGACGTCAGCGCCTTCCCCCTCCATGACGAGCCTTATTACTCCGGGGTGGAGCGGGCCGGCCACTTCGGGCTCAACAGGGACGCGTACGAGACCCACAACCCCCTGGGCGCCTTCCACCTGGTCAACGTTGAACGGCCCGAGGGCCGACACGACGACGGCAAGTACGAGGGGTACGGAAGCGGCGCCAGTGCCGAGTCCGGCAGGCCACCGTGCCACCGGATCACGCCTAACATCGCCGGCCTCGACCGCGCAGCCCTACCCGTCGTCCGCAAGGCCGTCACGCTGTACCGAAGCATCGGCTCCTGGGACCCCCTCCTCCAGGACCTCCTCGCCCAGTCGCAAACCAAGTTGATCAGCGAGGGAACTCGGAAGTAGGCCGATCCCCTTCTGAGCCCCGGGCACGTCCATCCGGACGACCGGCTGGCTGCACGTCGGCCGACGATGTGACGGGTGGTCCGCTGCTCCCCGGCCGGTGGCCGTGCTTTGCGGCGCCACCGGCCGGGAGGAGGAGCGAGGAGGAGGGCTGGCGGCAGGCCGCCGAGCGGCTCCCGCTCGCCGCCTACAGCTCTGTCCACCCGCATGCCCGCCCGCTGCTGCTGAGCGGGTGCCAGATGGGTGCGGACGGTCCGCGTTGGACCAGGTCCTCGATCCGGGCGGCGCCGGCCGGGACGGCGGCGAGCATCTCGGCGACGGCCGGGTTCTCCTCGGCGGCCGGGCGCAGGTTCGCCACCGCGCCGTGCACCCCGGCGGCCGCCGTGCCGACCAGGACCACCAGCAGCCGCGGGAAGGAGCGCCAGCGCCGCTCCCATGCCCGGCCCCGGCCGCCCGGGACCGCCTGCTCCCACAGGGCGGCGCAGGCCGCCAGCTGCGCCGCGGTCTGCTCGTCTCCGGCACCGGGGCGGTGGCGTTCGATGAACGCCCGCAGGCGGTGCCGGTCGTCGCCGGTGCGGTGTAGGCGAGGTGGGCGGCGGGCCGGTACACCCCGGCCGCGCTGGCGGGCAGCTCCGGGGCGGGGAGGAGGCCGAGCGGGCCGCAGGCCTCGCCGCGGGTGCGGGCGACCACCAGCGCTACCGGGCCCTGACCCCGTTTCGACACATCCTCGAAGATGTCCTGGCCCCGAACATGCGGTATGGGTTCGGGCGTTCTCGGCATGTGGTGCGCGCACCGCAGATACGCTGGCGGATCCGGGCACGTGGTGATCGTGGGGGAGCGCATGGAATTCGACGGAACGGAGCTGTCCGAGGCGATCACGGCCGTCCGGGCCGGGCTGATCGCCGCTCAGCGCAGCGGCGCGGACTCCGAGATCCGGTTCACGGTGAAGGACGTCGTCGTGGACCTGGGGCTGGAGCTGCGCCGGGTCGGCGGTGCCAGCGGCGGGGTCAAGGCGTTCGTCTTCTCCGGCGAGGCCCGGGCTGAGCAGTCGAGCGGACAGACGCACCGGCTGACCGTGACGCTGGGGGTTGTCGGCGGCGACGCGGTACCGATCAACGGGACCGGAGAGGCAGGCCTGCCCGAGAACGGCTACTCGCTGCGGTAGCGGGTCGTCGTCGATGTTCTGGGAACGGGCCGTTGCCGTGGAGTGTGCGGGCCGGATCGGCGCCGGGTGCGTGGTCGCGCCGGGCCTGGTCCTGACAGCACTTCACGTCGTGAGGCCCGCAGGGTCCGACCAGGTGTTTGGGCGCTGCGCGGTCAGGCTAATCGGCGGACGCGGGCGCGCGGCAGCCGAGGTGGCCTGGCACTTGGACGACGTCGCGCTGCTGCGGTTTCGGCCGGCTGACCTTCCGCGCGAGTTCGCTCCGGTTCGGTGGGGTGAGCTCGTGTGCATCAGCCCGTCGCGGCAGGCGCGCTGCGTCGCCGTTGGTCTTCCCGACGCGGCCAAGCGCGATGGTGACCGGCGCGAACCCGAGGCCGTGGAAGGGCACATTAACGCGGTCGACACGGGCGGCAACTTCTACAGCCTCCAAGCCGACAGCGTGGTCCCGTCCGGTGAATCCGCATCCGGCACCTCTCCGTGGGCTGGAATGTCCGGTGCCGGGGTGTTTCACGAGGACCTGCTCATCGCCACGGTGCAGCAGGCCCTGCCCCGGCGGGCCAACGGCCGCCTGGAGGCTGTCCCCGTTCGCCATCTCCTGGACGACCGCGGGTTCTGCGACATCGTGGAACGAGCGTCCGGCACGCGCCCGCAACTGGAACCCGCCGACCTCCACACCCTCTTCGACAGTGCCCCTCAGCCCGTCGCGGCCGCTTCCTACCTCCTGGACGCACGCTCCGAGACCGTCGAGTTCACCGGCCTGGACACGGAACTGCAACTCCTGCGCGCCTGGTGCCACAGCCCGCAGCCTGTCGACGTCGCCGTCATCCGCGGCTCCGGAGGAGTCGGCAAGACACGCCTGGCCGTAGAACTGGCCAGGCGCCTGGCCGATCGCAGGCCGCAGGTCGAGTCGGCCCCCGACGCCACGAACTTCGCGTGGTCAGCAGGATTCCTCGACCCGAAGACCGCCCCCGATCAGACCTACCAGATGCTGCGCCACCTGATCCGCCCTGCCCTGATCATCGTTGACTACGCCGAGTACCGCCTTGGCCAGGTCAGGGGGCTGCTGGAAGCCCTGGTGAACCACCGTGCCCCGGCACACCGTATTCGCGTCCTCCTGGTCGCTCGCTCCACCCACGAGTGGTGGCCCAAGCTGCGGGCCCGGCACCCCGCGATGGTCAGCGGCACCGAGATAGTCCTCGCCCCGGATAACCTGCTGCGCCAGGTGGACGCGCAGGAACTGCGTGAGCGTGCGCGGATCTCGTTCACCCGGCGCATTGCCGCCCTGCAATGGTCGGGGGTATCCGACGACTGGGATGCCGAGGAGTTCCTCGACCGGGTCGCCGACCATGCGCCCCCGCACGAGGGCCAGGCCGAGGACGATCCGGCCACCGTCCTGTCGCTGCACATCGAAAGCCTTGCCGGCGTTCTGGTCGACAAGCCGATCGACGGCGACCTCGACCCGCATGAAGTTCTGCTGTACCACGAGGAGAGGTACTGGGACCGGGCCTCGGCCGTGCTGTTCCCGCAGCCCCTCGACCCGGATTACCGAAAGGCACTGATCGCGGTGCAGCGCCTTGCCAGCGCAGCAGATCAGAAGGAAGCCGACGCTGCGATCCGTGCGGCATGGGCCGCCCACTACGGCGACGTTCGCACCGCACCGCCATTGACACCGGACATGGTGCGGGCCCAGCGCCGGTTCCTTTCAGCCGTGTACCCGCCAACGGGGCACGCCTACTGGGGCGGGATCGGCCCCGACGCGCTGACCGCCAAGCTCGTCAACGACGTGGAGGCGGACAGCAACGGCGAGCCTGGGAGCGGGACGTTCCTCGCCCGGACCCTGTCCAGCCCGCTTCTGTCGCCGTCCCAGCGCCGCCACTGCCTGGCCATCGTGGGCCGCGGCTTCTTCAGCCATCCCGCCCTGGCCGTTGCAGCCGCCCAAGCGGTGGCCGCCAACCCGAACGCGTTGTACGCCGAGGCCCAGGACCTCCTGGAAAAGCTGTCTGAAGCGACGCGCGACATCTGGCGCACCGCCCTGGTCGATGCGCAGCAGCGACACGACGCGACCGTGCCCGCCCAAGCCGAGACGGCCGTCGGCACCTGGTCGCAGGAGCCCGGACCGTCCCCCGCAGAGCCTGCGGGCCCTCCCGCCTCCCGCCCCGTGGTCACCGCACCCCTGCAGCTTCCCGGCAGCTTTCCCCTTGAACTACCATTCCCGCCGCCAGTATCGCCGCCGACCGGGTCGGGAGCGGCCTCCCGCCCCCAGGCCGTCCCAAAACCCCTTCCTCAGGATCCGATCGCGGCCGTACCACCGCGCGCGTACCCCACCTGCGCCCCCAAGCGCACGGTGCCGGTTGCCATCCGCGACTACTTGGGCCTCGACGCTCACGGCATGAGGCGCGTGCTGCCGGCCTTCGTGTTTCTCGTAGCCCTCTTCTTCCTCACGGTCCTCTGGCAGACCAGATGAGCCTGACTCGCGGTTAGAGCTCGGCGACGGTGGTTGCGTGCAAACCTTGCCCCGGCGCGGCCCCCACCGCCGCAACGATCACGTAACGGCCTCCACCAACGTTGGTGCCGCGGCTGGCTGCCAACTTGATGGATTCCTTGGTGGCCGCCCGGACCTGCGGTCACCCGCGCCAGGCCGTCCCGCAGGGTGCAGTTTTGCTGCTTCACGGATGCCGACGTATCGCTGCGAAATATCGGCGGACAGGATTCTTTGTCCTAGACGGGATGCGTAGACACAACTCGGACAGCCTGATGATCAAGATGCTCAGATCTTGCTCAGATGTAACCCTGAGGAACTGTGTGACTGCTTTACTGGTCATGTCGCCACCAACCGGGGGCGGCAGACCGGGGGGTTTTCGAAGTGGCGCTTCGCAGTGTCAGGAAGGGCATCTGACCTGCTGGTTTGTCAAGTTTCGGCAGCCTTAGTCGCGGTGCATGGCCAACGCTGAAATGGTCGGCTGTGTGCGCGTCGGGTAAATCCATGGCCTCATTTTGCCATGTCTTTATTCAGCTTTGCCGTCGAATTGTATGGTGATTCGTCGGCTAAAAAACGCATCCCATGGGGGGAATTATGCGCGAAGTTCGTAGCACCAACCGTCGATTCGGCATGGCCGTTCTCGCTGCCTGCACCGCTGCCGCCATCGCGTCCGGCACTGTGCCCGCTTTCGCCGACGGCCCCGGCCAGACCTCGACGGCCGCCGTGGTCGAGAAGGCCACCGGGACCGCCGCGTTGGCCGGCACCACGGCGACCGCCGACAGTCCCGCGAGCACCGTCGTCAACGCCGTGACCGTCAACGCCCCGGCGAACGCGGCAGGGGCCCTGAGCGCCACCGCGTCGGATGGCACCACGGTCGCACTGAGCCTGTCCGGCGCCAAGGCCGCCGCCGGCGTCAAGGGCGGCGTCGGCACGGTCGTGTACTCCGACGCCCAGAAGGCGACCGACTTCGCCGCCCAGGCCACCACCGACGGCGGCGCGCGGGCCCTGATCACGCTCAAGGACAGCTCGGCGCCCACCAGCCAGACGTTCAACCTGGGCCTGCCCGCCGGAGCCTCCCTCATCGCCGACGGCGCGGGCGGCTACGACATCGTCCAGAAGGCGGGCGAGGGCATCGCCATCTCCAAGGGCCACATCGACGCCCCCTGGGCGAAGGACGCCACCGGCAAGGCCCTGCCGACCCACTACACGGTCCAGGGCGACCAGCTGACCCAGACGATCGAGACCAACAAGTCCACCGCGTTCCCGGTCGTCGCGGACCCGCACTTCACCTGGGGCATCGTCTCGGGCACCGCCTACTTCGACAAGGGCGAGACCCAGGCCATCGCCGGCGGCGGCGCCACCGCCCTGGCCGTCATCACCGCCGTCGGCGGACCGCTCGACATCGTCGTCGACCCCATCGTCACCGTCACCGTGGCCGCGGCCGGCGTCGCCGTCGCCAAGGGCGAGTGCGTGAAGCTCAAGAGCTACGGGATAGCGTCGACCTACAGCGGCCAGTACTGCGACTGACCATCACCGATAGAGGGGGTGCCTCCATGTGGCTCATGTGGAGCGGAGTGATCGTTTTCATCATCGTCACGGTCACCAGAGGATTCCTACTGGCGGGCAAGCAGCGTGGCGGCATCGGCATCTACCGTGACGCCGTAGCCATCGGAGCAGGTCTGGCGGCCGCCGCAGCGGCCTACCTCATGGGCACCGTCATGGACCTGCACCAGGCCGTGGCCGGCATGTCCGGATTGTTCTGGGGGCTGGCCGTGCTGGAGATCACCCACTACAGCCGTCACCGAGCCCACGTGTAACACCCCGGACAACGGCCGATGAACGCCCACCAGGCGGCCCGCGCAGCCAGCGCGGGCCGCCTGCTGCGCGAGTCCGGAAGCATCGGCCGCAGCCCCTTCTACGAGATCACGCCCTACCTCGTCTTCCGCGGCTTCGGCTACGAACACCGCGAAGCGCTCAAGGGCTGGAACCCGCCCCACATCAAGGGCCTGACCCAGGAACCCGAGGCCTACCTCCTCGTGACCCCCGCCGAGGACGACCAGGTCGAACCCGCGAACTTTCTCACCCACATCCACTCCGCCGCCCGCAAGGCCCGCACCGCCCGTGGCGCCCGAGCCGAGGAGAACGCAACCGTGAGTGACACCCACAACGACGTGCGCGCCCTCATCGGCTGCACCAAGGACCTGACCGCCAACCAGCGGCTGCTCCTGGTCCACTACGCCGCCCTGCCCGCCGGCAAGACCGGCACGCAGCAGACCGGCCAGGCCCTGGCTGCGGAGATGGGCTGGGCGCCCACCTTCTTCTCCCGCATCCGAAAGGAACTCGTCGAAGCCGGCTGGCTGGAGGAGTACGACCGGTTCAACAACATCCGCTACTACCGGCCCACCGACCAGGCCCTCGGACGCCGCCCGAAAGTCGTCCGGCTGCGCCACGCAGGCTGAACGGCTCCAAGGTGCCGGGCACCTCATCGGTCGTCTCCCCGGGCCGAACCGGCCGGTGCTGGACCGGGCAGATCGGGCGCCGGGCGCCGCGCCTTCCCGCGACGGCGCCCGGCCTATCGTGTGACTGTCCGGTCCAGCCGGCCATTGCGTCGTTCGGACGGTCACGCGGCGGCACTCCACCGGGTGGCCCGAGGGTGGCCGAGCCCCGGTTGAGCTGCCCCACCGTAGCCCGCGGCCGAGCTGGTGGATGCGAAGCCACGGTGTCAGGCGTGAGTGTGGGGGACGGGTTCGCTGGTGAGGGTGTCGGTGAGGGGCCGGCTTCCGAGGGGCTGGTGCAGGACGACGGTGAGTTCGGCGATGCCGCCGTCCTCGCATCCGATGTCCGGGCCGGAGGCGTCGCGGCGCCTGAGCAGGAGTCTGACCTGGCCGGCGGTCTCCAGCGCCACGAGGTCGGGCTTGTAGTCACAGCCGCTCCAGGCCACTTCCATGGAGATCGTGCGGTCGTCCGCCGCCACGGTGGTGTTCTTCGTCGAGGGGTCGGCGAGGTCGATGCGGCGCAGGACCGAGGCGTTCTGGCGTTTGAACGGGAGTGGGTAGGCGGGATCGTGCTCCCTCGTGTCGCATGCCCAGGCCGTGACCGCGATCAGGCCCGCCGCGGCTAACCACCACCCCTTGCGCATCGCCAGTTCCCCCGTCCCCCCGTCGTGTCGTGGATCAGGGTAGGCCTACCTGGCGCCGGCGCCAGGGGCGGGGTCAGCGGGTGGCGTCGACGGCGACGCCGACGAGCCGGAGGATCGCGTGGCCCCCAGGCGGTGGCGGCGATCAGTACGCCGAACACGACGGCGGTGAAGACGGTGAAGGCCTCGTCGACGCGGCTGTGAGCGTGGGTCGTGCGCCGCAGCCGGGCGATGATGACGATCGCGAGGAACGCCGACGCGCTGATCGTGTACTGCACTGCCCACCCCGACCTGGTAACTGACTGTGTGTGAGGCGCCGGTGACCCGGCGCCTGCAGCATCCGGGTGAGCATGCCAGAGCTGCGTGCCGGCCGGGGCCGGTCCGGGGAAATCCGGCGGGTGCGAACGGTCCTGTCCGGAGTTCCCTGCCGGGCCTCGCGCGCGAAGCCACCTGAAGAGGGCCTTCGGCGTCCGGAAGGGTCCGGCGCGTTCTCTCTCTACTTCTCTTAAGGGTGTCCGCCTCATGCGGCCACCCCCGTCCGGCTGGTGCGGCCACCCCGTCCGCGTGGTGCATAGACCCCCTCGTCAACCGGGGGCGGTTCGTGCTGCCTCGGTCCAGCAATGTGCGTTTGAAATGTGCGATCCAAAGGTGACTTTCGAACTAGTGTGTGAGGTGGAGGTGGGGTAGATGACTGGCGACCTGTTCGCGTCGATCGACGCGCTGCTGGCCCGGCCGCGCCCGGGGGACGACCTGCCGGTCCCGGCCGAGCGGGAGCGGCTGCGCAAGGCCGGCGACTACACCCAGGAGGAGCTGGCGGCCGCGTTGAAGACGAGGCGGGAGACGATCGTGCGGTGGGAGGCCGGGACGACCGAGCCCCGACCGCCCAAGCGCGAGATCTACATCCGGTTCCTCGCGACGCTGGCGCTGCGGCACGGCACGGTGGAGCCCACCGAGTGGCTGCGCCGCGCGCAGGCCGCCGGCCTCGTCCGCATCGACAGCGGCGCCGCGCCCGCTCCGGTGACGGCCGAGACCACCGCGCCCGCCGAGTCCGCGCGGCAGACAGCCGCCTCGGAGCCCGCCGCCGTCCCGGCGCCTGCGGCCCCGGCCGCGGTACCAAAGGCGTTCGCCGCCGCCGCAGTGGCCGGGCAGCCCGCGCCGGTGGCGCAGCCGGTGATGCTGGACCAGAACCCGGACGGCTCGGTGCTGATGGCCGTGCCCGCGCCGTGTGTACAGTGCGGGCAGCCGTCGGTCTACCGCTCCCAGGGTCGCCCGATGCACCTGGGCGGGTTCTGCCGCCCCGGCACCGTCCCGGCCACCGCGCAGCCCGCTTCCGCCGCGGTGTCGCCGGAGCCGGCTGGCTCGGTCGCTCCGGTCGCTGCGCCCCGCCAGGCCGCTCCCGCAGTCGGTCCGGCGGCCGCACCGCGCCGCACCGGGTCGTCGCGTCCGGCGGCGTCCTCGCGGGCCCGGAAAGCGCTGGCGAAGAAGCCCGCTGTGGCGGAGGGGCCGTCCGACTGGGAGCAGACGGCGGCCGCGCGCTTCCCGGCTGGCCCGCTCGCGGTGCTCGACGTAGCCCCGTCCGGCCGGGGTCTGGTGGCCTACCTCGCCGACGGCACCGAGGCCGCCACCGCGCCGGCCGGGCGCACGCTCGCCGACGTCGTCGAGTGGGCACTGGAGACCAAGCTCGGCTCGCCCCGGCTCCACCGGCACGGTAAGGACGGCGACGCCCTGGTCGTCCTCACCGACGCCGCGCTCGCCGAGCTGGGCCTGCCGCCGATGGGACGGGACGAGAAGCGCGAGTTCGTCCAGCGCCTCGGTCAGCTGCCGAAGACCCACAAGGCCGTGAAGCAGGTGGAGAAGGCCGGCTGGTTGCTCACCCAGCGCGGCCTCGGGCCGTGGGCTAGGGTCTACCGCACCCCGGAGGGCGGCAAGCGCCAGTGCGTGCAGCTGTGCGTCCCCGCCTGGGGCGCCCTCGCATCCGGCGGCTGGCAGATCCCAGACGGCCTCGCCGCCTCGGACCTGGCCCGCCTGCTGGGCACCTACGCCACCCGCGTGCTGACCCCGCGCGGCTCTACCGCCGTCTCCGGCCTCGAACTCGTGACCGCGCTGCGCCCGCCCACGAAGGCGGTGCGCACCGAGGCCGGCTGGACCTCCGGCCCGGTGGAGGGCTCCCGCCCGAAGGAGGCGTTCGACCCGGCGCCGCCCGAGGTCCCGGACATCCATCCGCTCGCGGAAGGCCGCGCGGCGGGCAGCGAGCTGGTGACCGAGGCGTGGGACTGGCACCGCCCGCTCACCGACCGGGAAGCCGCGGCGCGGTTCGCGGTCGGTCTGGACGTCAACATGGCCTTCCTCGCCGCCGCCGGCCGCCTGACCCTCCCGCTGTCCGGCCCGGTGCACGAGCTCAACCCCGTCTTCGACCCGAAGATCCCCGGCTCCTGGCTGGCCGACCTCTCCCACGTCGACACCGACCCGCTCCTCCCCGCGCCGTTCACCGCGGACGGCTCCCGGCCCACCGGGCCGGCCTGGTACAGCACGGTGAAGCTGGCGTACGCGGTGGAGCTCGGCGCCACCGTGCAGCCCACCGAGGCCTGGCTGCGGCACGAGCACGGCCCCTACCTCGACCCGTGGCACAAGCACCTGCGGCAGGCCTACCTGGACACGATGGCCGCGCTCGGTGTGCCGCTCGACCTCGCCGACACCGACCCGGTGGCGTTCCTGAACGCCATGGCCACCCTCAAGACCGGTGACCCGGAGGAGCTCGCGGTGCTCACCGCGATCAAGCAGACCGCGAAGGGCACCATCGGCAAGATGCGCGAACGCCCCCGCGGCCACGGCTACAAACCCGGCGAGCGCTGGCCCGCCCTGGAACGCCCCACCTGGGACCCGCTGATGCGCGCCCTGGTCATCGACACCGCCACCGTCAACCTCCACCGCAAGCTCCGCAAAATGGCCACCGACACCGGCCTGCACGCCATCGCGGTGCTCTCCGACTGCGCCGTCTTCGCCGCCCCCGGCCCCGGCGCCCTCGACGTCCTCACCACCCCCGACGGCACCCTCACCACCGCGCTGCGCCTCGGCGTCAGCCCCGGCCTGGTGAAGTTCGAGGGCTCCCGCCCGATGGCCGAGATCGCCGAACTGATCGCCGACGGCGCCAACCCGGCCCGGCACATCAAGGCCGGCGGGGTCGTCTCCGCCGACGAGTAGTCCCGCGCGGCCCGCCGCCATCCGGTGGCGGGCCGCCCACCCACGACCACCAGCAGCGGCCGCCGACCCCGGCGGCCGGGAAGGAGACAGTGTGA
Organism: Kitasatospora sp. NPDC059599; assembly: GCF_042735125.1. Taxonomy (NCBI): domain Bacteria; kingdom Bacillati; phylum Actinomycetota; class Actinomycetes; order Kitasatosporales; family Streptomycetaceae; genus Kitasatospora; species Kitasatospora sp. NPDC059599. Next base: position 81,271 of record NZ_JBHWCL010000018.1, read on the forward strand.
GCCGGGAGATCGACGAGGGCTTGGAGCGGGCCGAGCGCACCAAGCCGATCCCGCAGTCCGTTCCTGCCCGGATGCGGTTCCTGCTCAAGGGCGCCAAGGGCTCCACCAAGAAGCTCGCCCAGGACCTCGGCGTCTCCCAGCGCACCGTGCAGCGCTGGCTCAAGGGCCAGGGCACCCCGAAGCCGGCCGCCGCGAAGGCCATCGAGCAGAAGGTCCGCGCCGGCTGGCAGCCGCGGGTGAAGCAGCGGGTGCGCCGCGACGCCGAGAAGAACGGGTTCATGCTCCACATCCAGGCGACCTTCGGCTACTCGGCGGCTGGCGGCTCGACCGACGACCCGCGCGAACGCATGATCACCCAGAAGATGCCCGGCGCGGTCGCCCAGCGCCTCTACGCGGCCCGCGACGCCGGCGCCCCCCAGGCCCAGCAGGAGGCGATCCTCGCCGAAGCCCTGCGCGAGGAGTACTTCAAGGACGGCGGCCGCCGCGCCCGCGGCCTCGACGTCGAGCTCAACGACATCGCGTGGATGGACGTCGAGCTGTAGCCCCCGCCGCCGAACGCCGCCGCCGTCCTGCCCGTCAGCCTGATCCCGGAGGTGGAGTTGAGTTCCCTGTACCTGGTCGACGGTCAGCGCGTGTACGCGCCCGCCGTCGGTGACCGGCCGCGGTGCTGCACCTGGCCGTCGTTGTCGGCCGCAGCACGGCGCCGCGGGCAGGGTGCGTCCGGGCGAACCGCCCGGACGAGGACAGGCTGTTGTTCGCCGACGAGACCGGCACCGCCCGGCTCTGCGCCGCACCTGGCTCTACCGGCTGGCCGTTGAACCGGGGCCGCAGCGCCAGACCGGCACGCCGCTGACCGCCCGCAGGGCCCTGTGTCGCCGAAAGTTTCAGTCCAGCTGCCCTGGAAGGCGGCCAGCAGCATATTCATTAATTCCACTCGAATAATCTGCGACGGGAATTTTAGAAAGGGCAATCACATCGAGCAGCCGGAGGAACCGGAACGCCATGGCAGGTAGCACGAGCGCGCAGTTGCGGCGGCACGTGTACGGGCTGGCGAAGGGTTACGACTGCCACGACCCCGCGCAGCCAGCACGGGTCGGCACGGCGGCCGTGCTTCAGGCGGGCCGCTCGGTCCGTACCAAGGAAGTGCTGCGGCAGTGAGTGGCGGTGTCGCCCGAGGGGGCTACGGGGATCCGCCCTGCAGGACACGCTGCCAGCGGCGGGCTTCGGTACGGGCTCTGTAGGCAGCTTCCGCGAGCGTGATCAGTTCAGCGATCGGCTCTGTGTCGTTGATGCGGTGGTAGCGGGCCAGCACCCAGCCCAGGTGCGCCAGACTTTTGCGGCTGGGAAGGCTTGCCCCGCTGGCGTAACGCCTCAGCCAGGCCTCGGACCACACCTCCCCCAGGACTACATCTCGCTGTTCGAGCGTCTCAAGGTAGGCGGTGAACCGCAGTGCGAAGGCGACTTGTTCGGGGACCGCCGGGACTACTGTGCGTGGTGCTCGGCCCCGGGGGGCAGTGTGCTGCCGCTCTGCGATCCCGACCCACATCTGTTCCAACCGATGCTGTGCATGCCGCACTTCTCTCGGGTCCCAGGAACTGAGAGGCTCGATCCGCACCAGGAGACGTCCGAGGAACCCTGCTCTCGGCAAGGTTCCGCTGAGGGCCCGGTAGATGGTCGAGCGCGGAAGCCGCACACGCTCGGCGAGCTCGGCAACCGAGAGTCCGGTGCTCGCTACCACATGGTGGAGCAGGCGGACGAAGGCGATCACCATCGGGTCGTCGGTCTGGAGGGGCTTCCGGCGTGCTGGCATGGCGACAGGCTAGATATCGGCCACCGACTTGGCTTGTCGTCACAGGTCAGAGCCGGTCCGGAAAGCTGATGTCCCATGACGAAAGATGCGGTTGTGCCCGTCCGCTAACGTGGAACCGACGGCATGGGCCGCCGCCAGAAAAGGCGACGGCCCCCTGCGCCAACAGGGAGCCGTCATCGTCATGTCCGACAGCGCCTCACAAGGGAGCAGCCATCAGCACCAACTCCGAGACTACGGGGAAAACCACCACGAAGGAAGCCGACGTCCGCAGCGTGCGGCGGCGGCAGCGCGCGCGGATGCTACGAAGCATCCGCCGAACGGCCCTTCTCGGACTCGTCCGCGGAGCCGCCACCGCTGCCGGCACCGCCCTCATCGGGACCGTCGTCCTCCTCATCCAGAAGTGACCACGCGGGTGCGCCCAACACCAGGGCGCACCCGCGTCTAGCCGGCACTCTGTCCTTGAGCCGACCACAGCGGATGCCGTCCCGGGGCCATCCCGTCCCGCCTGGTCCCTTGTCAGCGTGTGGCGAAGAAGACCGCTATCGCTGCTGCTACCAGGACCACCTCAACCACCGCTCGGGCGGACACCCCTTGAAGCCGGAGTTCTGCCGCGCCGAGCCTGACGATCCGCCCGCGACTGGTGGCCCGGAATTCGATCGTCCGCAAGGCTCTCGCCCTGCTCCAGACCGACCCGCGCTACCCGGGCCTGAGACAGGGGTGGCACAGCCGGATCCGCTCACGTTTTGGTGTGCGTCGGTAGCCGTCTGCCTCGGCGGTCCCGGCCGGCCGTGCTCTGTCGCCCCGCACACCCGCCGCCCAGACGTCAACGTGGTGTCCGCCCTCGCTACCGCGCCGCCCTGGCAGATCTCCGTCGTCGAGGACGTTTTCAGCGGGCAGCTGATGATCCCGGCCACCGCGGTCACCTCCCTGCTGCGCGCCCTCGTGCCTGCCCCTGCTGGCCGTGGCCACCTCCGCGATCGGCTACACGGCTGTCCTGGCTGGCCTCGACCTCGCCTCGTCCCGGAGGGTTCGGCGTCAGTTGCCCGGGCCGCGCGCTGTGGCGGCTCAGTTGGGCGGGCCGCACACCTCTGCGCTGCGCGGCCCCCACGTACACGCCTCCAGGCTCATGCCCGGGCCGTCGTACAGCCACGGCGACTGGCGGGGGTCGGTGGTCGGGCCGTACGCCCACTGGCCGGTGTTCACGTTCATGATGCCGAACTCACAGCCGCTGGGGGCGGCGATCGGATCGATCGCCATGTGGTCGTGGCCACTCTGGAGTTCGACCTTTTCCAACGCGAGGCAGCCGCCGCTGCGGATCGTCCAGGAGCCCTCGGCGGCCTGCGCCGAGGTCGCGCTCCCCACTCCGGTCACGCCCATCGCCACCACGGCGAGCGCGGCGGCCGCGGCACGCTTCCTGGTCCTGGTGAATCGCATGGAACCCTCCGGTTCGTCGGTCCGGCCCCGAGCCAGCGCCGGGGCGCACCTTGAAGCTCAGCAGCCAGCGGCACGGAGCACAACGCAGAATCCGGACGACCCTATACACCCCCCCCGGGCGCCGCTGGACGGCACCTCCCGGCCGCCAAGACCGGCACCGTCCCTGCGTCCTCGGCCTGGCGGTCGGAGACGTAGGTCGGCACGGAGCGCACCGATGTCGAGCTGGGCGGCGCGCCGCTCGGTGATCGCGTCGCGGCCGGCGCTCACGTGGTGGCGCCAGGCATCGGTGGTGATGCCGTCCGGGACGGGGCCGGTCTCCAGTGCGGTGGCCGGGACGTCGGGGCGGGCACGGACCTCGGCGATCGCGGCGGCGCCGATCCCGCCGACTGACCCACCGGCCCATCGGCCCGTCTGCTTGCCGGGCCCACCGGCCGGGGCCGGTCAGGCAGGTCGGGCGTCGGCCCGGCCGGCCTGTTCCTCGTGCCCGGCCTGGGAGCAGGCGCATGCGCAGGAGGGCCGACCGGCGGTCAGGCCGCCGGTTCCTGCGCGGTGTTCGGGCGGGCGGCCTGCTTGAGGTTCATCGCGGCCTTGTGCCGGTTCTCGGCGCTAGCCCAGTACGGGTGCGCGTACAGCTCGGCGCCGACCGCGGCGAACGCGGCCCGCGTCTGCTCGCTCGGGTCGGCGGCCCAGTCGGCCTCGGCGGTGTACCAGCGTTGCTGGAGTTCGAGCAGGTCAGCGGGGAAATCGGTGTCGGACACCGGCCCATCGTAGGTCGCACACCCGTGCGGCCGACGGCACAGCACCCCGGGCCGGACGAGGTGGCGGGGGCGATACCGACCAGAACGCCCCACGGACCGGCCCGGGGCGGCTACCGTCGACAGCACAGGGCCCGGCCCGGCGCCGGACAGACCGAAACGGACAGGGGTATGAGGATGAGCGCCCAGCCCGCCGAACACGGACATGGCGGGGGCCGTCTCGGACTGCCGCCGATGGACACGGTCCAGGAACTGCGCGCCGCGCTGCGCGCCGGCCACGGCTTCCCCGGCGACGCCGAGCGCCTGGACGCCGAACTCGCCGAGCAGCTGCTGCGCCGGGTGCCGATGGACCGGCTCGACCAGGTCGACCAGGTCCCCGCCGTCGTGGACCTGGTCGCGGTCGCCGAGATCGTCGCCGCCTACCGCGGCCGCGTGCTGCTCGCCGCCGACCCGGAGACATCCGACGCCGTCGACTAGGCCGTCGCCGACCTGCTGGCGCGGCAGGGCGCCGAGTGACCGACCAGCACCAGCAGCCGGACCGTTCGGTGGTCGCCGTGGTCACCGACCGCGCCGCCCAGCGCGCCAAGGAGCTCGGCGCCACCGAGGCACTGGAAGCGCTGCGCGCCGAACTCGAACACCGGCCGGCTCGGCCGCCCGATCCGCGCCGTCACCGAGGGCGGCCAGCAGGTCGATCTGTACTCCACTCGGATCGAGGGAGACCGGGCCGAAGGCCGGCCCGCGCTCAACGTCGTGCACGCCTACGCCCCCGCCCCGCCCTGGCCTCCGACCGTGCGGATCGCAGCCGTCGTCCCCGAAGACCCGCCGCGCCCCGTGCTGTAGAGCAGGGCCGGCGGACCGCGCCCGCTACGCTGCTGCCGGTGTCCGCCGGACCCGAGACGCACAATCCGGGCCATCACCGGCGGGCACCGTCGCGCCGCCGTCGGCCTGGGACAAAGCTGAGACACCCCTGTCCCAGCACGCCCGGTATGCCCGATTTGCTAGGACAGCCCCACCCGAAAACCCCAGGTCACGCTGTTCTGCGCCCGGACCTGGGACAAGGCTGGGACAGTCGACCGCAACTGTCCTCTGACAGGCGATCTTGACCGTTTGCCAAGTGATCTTGACTGGTGTCAGGTTTCTGGCAGGCGATCCTGACCGGTGCTGGGGGTGGGCCTACGGGGCTGTGCAGCACGGCAAGGTGTCGATGCTGCGGGGTCAGGGCGCGAAGTACCAGCAGTACAGCTCGAGGTGCTTCTCCGCACGAATGCTGGCCAGGGCTGACACACGCTCGAGGAGGTCCATCGCGTTGTCCGGCGAGATCTCGTCGTCCGGTTCGGAGGCGGCCTCGGCCCACGCACGAGCTTCGGCTCGGAGTCGCTCTCCTCCCGCAGTGACCAGGGCCGTGCACAACGGCTCCGGGACGGCGAAGACGGTGAACCCGTCATTGGCCATGGGGACCACGTGCCGGAGTGTGCTCTCGGCGCCCGTCAGCTGGGCTTCCCACCTCCAGACCGCGTCATCGGGGTAGATGCCGTCGCACCGTACGGCCGGGAAGTCGTGACTACGGCGAGGGCCCACCCGCAGGGCGGACTCATCGTCGCTTGCAAGGAAGAACTCACCCACGCGAATCATCCGCCGATCTTCGCAGCCCCCGGGGCAACTCATACGAAACGGCTGGTCTGTACAGCCATCAGGCAACGGCGAGGCACGTTCCACCAGCCCTCTGAATCAGTCAAGATCACTTGTCAATCGGTCAAGGTCGCATGTCAGAGGACACTGGCCTTCGTCAGGGCTCCCGGAACCGGACCAGCGGTGGGTGCTCGACGGCGTCCGGGTCGGTGCGCGGGTCGTAGGCGGCGAGTCCGGCCGTCCGCACCCGCTCGGCGATCCGAAGCCACCCGGTGGTCCGCCTCGGAGGTGAGCACCGAATGGTCGACGTTCGGGTCCTCCAGCGCCAGGCCCCGGACGTGCTGGAGCTGCTCCAGTGCCTTCTTCGCCGCCCGGTCGATCTCCGGCGGCGTCATCCCGTCCGCGTCCCGGCACACCAGCGCGCGGTGGAAGTGCCCGGTGTCCGGGTGGAGCTCCAGCTGCTCGTTGGCCGGGCGCAGCCAGCGGGCCGGGGAGGAGACCGCTGACGGCGATCCGGCCGCCGTGTTCGCGGAGCTGGCCCGGGTACTGCCCGCCTACGGCACCCGCGCCTACATGGCCGCACAGGACATCCGGGATAAGGCCCGATGGCCGCACCTGAGCGCGCACGAGCGCGTCGTCGCCCGCTCCCGCGAGCGGATCGACCGCTGGGGCCTCGACGGCCCGGACGACGACGGCGCCGCCCCGGAGGAGACAAACGCCCCGCAGGGCGAAACTCCGGCCCCCGCTGCGACCGGCCCCGTTGCGACCGCCGCCGCGACCGAGGCGGCCCCCAAGGAGGTGCCGGCCTGGCAGTCGGCGGCCGACGTCGCCGAGCAGGCCCGGCGTACCGCCTGTACCGACCCCGAGCGCCGCTTCGACTTCCCCGACCTCCTGGACGACCTGGAGGTCACCTTCGGCACCGGCTGGGAACTCGGCTCCTGGCTCACCCCCGACGCCCAGGGCGTCCTCCAGCTGCGCCACCACAGCCGGCCGGTCGGATGGACCGCGCCCCTGCCCGACGGGCCGTGGGGCCAGACGGGCTGGATCGCCCTCCTCTACCAGCCGCGAGGCGCGAGGCTCCTCGTCGACAACTTCTCCCGCCCCAAGACTCACCCCACTGCGGACCTGGCGCTCGACGCCATCCTGCGCGCTCACCGGCCCACCAGGCCGACCCCCGCCCGCTGACCGGCCCTCACCAGGCGCCAGGACCACCATGGTGGTGCCGGGCGATCGCCTCCAGAAGCGCCTGCCGCGCCCCCCACAACCGCCCCTGCTCGGCGGCCAGGGCATCGGCCGCCCACCCCGGCAACGGCCGCCCCAGCGCCGCCGCCCCCAGCGCCTCCTCCAGCGCGCCGCCGGCCTTCTTCCACGCCTCCAGCTGCCGGACCAGCCCCCGCACCAGGACATCGACGGCCCAGCCCGGGTCCCGCCCGTCCTGCCGAGCCTCCTGGCCGGCCTCGCCGAGGACGTCCTCGTCCAGGTCCTCGAACGCCTCCTCCCACTGCTCGGCCACCAGCCGCCGATGCTCCGCCAGCACGCCTTGGAGCTCGGCGTCGACCGGCTCCTGGGCTCACGGCAGCGGAGACCGCGGCCCCCGCACGCCGGCAGCGGCCAGGGCCCGGTCGGCGCCCGGCCCCAGCCCGAAACCGCGCCGCGCGCGGAACGGAGAAGTGCTGCTCACTCCCGCTCAACGCCAGCAGGTCCGGATTCGTCACCCCGGGCGGCGGCCTTGGTGCAGCCCGGTGTGCCCTTCCGCACCCGGGCGACGCCGGTCGGGAGTGGCCGTCGAACCGGTCCCTGACATGCGGTTCGTGTGGGCACGGATGAGGGCCGGCCCGCCGAGCAGGTAATCGCTGGCGAGGCCCGATGCCCGACCGCTATCCTCCTGAAGTGGCAGAAGCGCCTGCCTGCGCCTGATCCGATGCCCCCACGCGGCGTCGCGAGCAGACGGCCAAGGGTCACCGACTCGCGCGAGAACAGTTCCACCTTGCCCTCGACGAGCACGTCGTCATGACCTGGGCCGGGGCGTGGGGTTCGGCCGAGGAAGAAGAAACATGACCAGGAACCGTGCCCGCAAGACCGCCACCCGCGAGCGGATGGCCACCACCGGGGAGCCCTACACCGCCGCCCGCCGGAAGTCCGGGCCGCCCGTGACCGGGCCCTACCCGCCCGGCACACAGTGGACCTTCCACAACCTCCGCCACCCCACCACGACCTTCCGAATTCCGCTGCACTACCAGTGGGAACCGGACGGTGGCTGGATCACTGACGACTACGACCCCGAGGACATCAGCGCCCGGCAACTCTGGGACCAGTGGGTGAAGCAGGTCGACACCCGGCTCTCCGCCAGGAACGACCAGGCCCGCCCCGGCGACGTCATCATCTCCTGGTACGTCACCGGCCAGGGCCAGGACCACGGCGTCTTCGAAGGCCCCCCGTTCGAGCTTCCGTCGCTCACCAGCTACACCATCCCCGAGAACTTCTCGACGTTCTTCAGCACCCCTCTGCACGCCGAGACCGGAGAACCCATCAACTGGCTGCGCCTGCCGGTACTCGATCTCGGCTGGAACAGCCACCACAGTGACAAGGGCGGCTTCGTCCAGGAAGTCCTCGGCTGGAAGCCCTCTCCCCTGCAACCGACCATGAACGTGCGCGACCTGGCCCGCATCGGCGGGCTGTCGTAGCAGCGACGCCGCCGACCCGGTCCCACCATCGGCCGGGTCGGCGCGCCCACGATTGCCGGCACGGTCAGCTGGTCCGCGTGAGGGCGTGCCTGCGGTCCTGCCAGGTACTGTTCCGACCAGCGCCTGAGCCGCCGTCACGGCGCGCGTATGGACCTGGCGAGGCGAAAGAGCCCGCCGCAGGTCCCCGGTTGTCTCCCCGGGGCGGTCCCCGGGGGGAACCTCCAGCCGACCTTTCGACATTTCCCCAGCTCAGGGCCGAGATTCGGTCCGTCCAGGGTTGCCGACAACCCTCTCCCTTCCCTTCTTTGAGCTGTTGGTGGCTGGTGGTGCAGTTGGGTAGGGCGGGCTCGGGTTCACCGCCGGGTCCAGTGGTGCCCTGCCCCGCTCCAAGTCCACTCTGCCCTCCCCCTTCCCGGCCGGGGTGGCCGGGCGCCTTCCGGTGCTCGGCGCGCAGCGGGAGCTGGCGGCGAGCGGCGGTGCGTGGACGGGCGGGGCGGCCCGGTGTCGGTGGTGTGCGGTAGAAGATCAGCACCACGAACGACAGCGCGGGGGCAAGGCATGGACCACGACCAGGGCGAGCGGCACGACGGCGAACAGCCGGCCCGGCCCGGCCGGGTGCACTTCCGCCGCTCCGCCCGCAACCCCAACGGCAGCACAGCCCCGCTGCGCGCCGACGTCCTCGCGGCACTGGGCGTGCTGAAGATCGCCACCTACAAGCAGCTGCACGCCCTGATCGCCGCCGACGAGTATCGCGATCACCACCGGGTGGAGCACGTGGCCGAGGCAGTCCGGGACCTGGAGAAGCACAAGCTGGTCGACGTACGCGGCGCCACCTCGCCGCCGGGCCGCCGACCGGCCGCCAAGGCCGTCCCGGCTGCCCTCGAAGGGGCCGCCAGGCCGAAGCCGGGCGGGCCCGGCGCGGAGAAGATCGTCGGCCTCACCCTGCTCGGCCTCGCCGCCGCTGCCGAAGCCCTCGGCGACGACCGCGACATGGGCGGCCACGCCCGCGGCGCTGGCCTCACAGGCGCCCCGCACGCCATGCTCGTCAACGAGTTCATCATCACCGCCGTCACCGGTACCACCACCCACGGCGCCCCGCCCCGCACCGACAAACGCCAGGCACCCCCGCGCCGCGTTCTGCCCGCCGGTCCGTTGCCCGGTGGTATCGAGGCCTGGGCAACCGAGACGCCCCACACCATCACCGGCAAGTTCAACGTCATCCCCGACGCCATCGTCCGCCTGCCCGAGCTCGGCATCCCAGTGTGGGACCTCATCGACCAACGCCGTCAAGCCCGCCAGGCCCAGGACGAAACCGAGAAGCAGCGGGCCGAGAAGGCTGAGCAGGACGCAGCCGACGCCAGGCAACGCGTCAGGCTGCTCGCCGCCCGCGCCCACAACGACACCTTGCACCCCTGCTACACCTGCCACGGCCCGCTCGGCGGCGCCCACGACGCCGAGGACGAGCTCAATGAGAACGCTGAACCGGACCGCCTAGAATGCCCGGCCTGCCTCGCCGACCGCCGCGGCCAGAACGGCCGCCCGATCGTCCTCGACCTCCCCTCCCCCCGCGACCTCAAGATGGCCGACAAGCACGGCCCGCCCACCAAGGACCCGTGGTGGACCGTCCGGATCATCCATGCCCAGCGCTGGCCCAAAGCGAAGCGGGACTCCGGAAACGTCCCCGAGCTCTGGCCCAACGCCCGCGCTTAAGCCTCTCTGACTATCCATACTCTGATGAAGTTGAAATCAATTTCACCGATCTGGGCGGAAAGGCTTTCTCGCGGAGCTCCTCCTTGTTTATTCAGTGAGTTTCCACTGGCTCAGGCATCGGCAAACCTGGATGCCGATATGGCGTGAGACGGGAACGGATCTAAGGGTACTCCGGAAAACATTCGATCGATGGTTCGATTAGTAATACAATCAGACCATGGTGAATCGAACTAAGGTTCGCCACGCCTATCGTTACTGGCTCGTGGCCGGGGCGTCAGGCGTCAGACAAACCACAGCCGGGAACCAGCTGCTGTGCACCCGGCGGTACCGTGGGGACCGGAGCGAGACGCCCCAGCAGTCGGCTGTCGTCCGAGGGCTTCATCCTGACGTCCTCGCAGGAGCCGGCCGTGCCGGGCACCCTCCGACGAAGCCCCCGGCCACTGATTCTGGCCGGGGGCTTCACGGTGCAGGCGAAGCTGAGTCCGCCGGATGGCTTCACACCATCTGGCTGGCGGCTGGCTGCCGTCAGCCGAGCTGACCGTCAGAGACGGAGCAGCTCAACGATCACCCCCGCGACTGTGCTGGCTGCTGTGACAGCTCCAGCGTTGCGCCGGAGCCACCTGCCGAGCATGGCCAGGAAGTGATTCACGCGCCCCATAGCTGACCTCTCACTCAACGGCCGGAACGGGTGCCGGCCAGACGGTGAGGTGAGGTGTCGACTGCGGAGCAGCGTCCACAACGCTAGACCGAGATCGCGCTGACCATCGCCGCCCTAGGCACAATGCGCCTGGGACGAACCGGAATAAAAGCCGCACTGTCTCTAACAGTCGGAACATTTAGTCAAGAATGACCATTTAGTTCTAGTCGGATAAGGCTATGTCGAAGCTAGATAAGCGCGACTTAGGACTAGTTCCATCGGGCTATGCATGTTGCCCGCCAGCGCGCCGCCCATTTGACAATAAGGAGGCACCCGGGCTGACGAAGAAATATGCAAGGAGGGGCCTTAATCGGGTGAATGCAAGGGAAGCCGAGGATGAGTAAAAAGAGTCACCGAGAAATAATTGGCTGCCCCAGACCATGAACCCCAGAACCCTCCAGCGGCACCGGGGGTTTGGCGGGATCTCCTGACATGGTAAGACTGATACGGGGACCGCCGCTGCCCGTCCTTCGAGGATGGCACACCCTGCCGGCGCCCGCATTCAAACAGTCAGGTCCAGGCCAATCCGGCAGGAGTGAAGCCGACCCGCACGCACCCCCGACACCCACCCTCTCCCCCAGTCAGCCCGTCGTGAGTTCAGCCAAAAACCTAGTTCAACCTTGTGAACGAGCATCAGCCCACCGGCACCATGGAGCGAAGCGGAGTGGTGCCGGCCCGAGCGCGAAGCGCCGGGCCCACCCGGGCGAAGCCCGGGTGCGGACACGCGGAGCGGGTCCCG
>NZ_JBHWCL010000019.1:0-69255 GCF_042735125.1 Kitasatospora sp. NPDC059599
CTGCTGCGCCGCCCGCCGGGGTCTGGTGCTGGGGGGCGGCCAGCCCGTGGTGGGGGGTCAGACGCCGGTGTCGGCGGCGAAGCGGATCACCACGGCCTTGGAGGTCGGGGTGTTGCTGATGTCGGCGGTGGAGTCCAGCGGGACCAGGACGTTGGTCTCGGGGTAGTAGGCCGCCGCTCCGCCGCGGGCGACGGGGTAGTGGACGACCCGGAAGTGGGGCGCGCGGCGCTCGACGCCGTCCTTCCACTCGCCGACCAGGTCGACGTACTCGCCGTCGGTGAGTCCCAGTTCGGCGGCGTCGGCGGGGTTGACCAGGACCACCCGGCGGCCGCCCTTGATGCCGCGGTAGCGGTCGTCGAGGCCGTAGATCGTGGTGTTGTACTGGTCGTGCGAGCGCAGCGTCTGGAGCAGCAGGCGGCCCGGCGGGACCTCGGGGGCGGTGAGCGGGTTGACGGTGAAGTTGGCCCTGCCGGTCGCGGTGGGGAAGGTGCGGGAGTCCCGGGGACCGTGCGGGAGGGTGAAGCCGCCCGGCCGGCGGACCTTCTCGTTGTAGTCCGCGAAGCCGGGGACGACGCGGGCGATCCGGTCGCGCAGGGTGTCGTAGTCGGTGGCGAAGTCCTCCCACGGCAGGGTGTCCCGCGGGCCGAGGACGGCGCGGGCGAGGCGGCAGACGATCGCGGTCTCGGAGAGCAGGCCGGGCGCGGGCGGCCGCAGCCCGCCGCGGGAGGCGTGGACCTGCCCCATCGAGTCCTCGACGCTGACGAACTGGGCGCCGGCGCCGGTGACGTCCCGGTCGGTGCGGCCGAGGGTGGGCAGGATCAGGGCGCGGGCGCCGGTGATCACGTGCGAGCGGTTGAGCTTGGTGGAGACGTGGACGGTCAGCCTGCAGCGGCGCATCGCCGCCTCGGTGACCTCGGTGTCCGGACTGGCCGCGACGAAGTTGCCGCCCATCGCGAAGAAGACCTTGACCTTGCCGTCGCGCATCGCGCGGATGGTGTCCACCGAGTCGAGGCCGTGCTCGCGTGGCGGCTCGAATCCGAACTCGTTCTCCAACGCGTCGAGGAAGGCCTTGGCGGGCCGCTCGAAGATGCCCATCGTCCGGTCGCCCTGGACGTTGCTGTGCCCGCGCACCGGGCAGACACCGGCACCGGGGCGGCCGACGTTGCCGCGCAGCAGCAGGAAGTTGACCACCTCGCGGATGGTGGGGACGGCGTGCTTGTGCTGGGTGAGGCCCATCGCCCAGCAGACGATGATCTTCTTCGAGCCCAGCACCAGGCGGCCGAGCTCCTCGATCTGCTCCCAGGGCAGGCCGGTCGCGGCCAGCACCTCGTCCCGCTCGGTCTTCCGGGCCTGGGCCTCGAACTCCTCGAAGCCGTGGCAGTGCTCGGCGACGAAGTCGCGGTCGACGCCGTCCTGCTCCAGCACGATCCGGTTGAGCGCGCGGAACAGCGCGAGGTCGCCGCCGAGGCGGATCTGCAGGAAGAGATCGGTCAGCTTGGTGCCGTGGCCGACCAGGCCGCGGGCGTTCTGCGGGTTCTTGAACCGCTCCAGGCCGGCCTCCGGCAGCGGGTTGACGCTGACGATCGTGGCGCCGGCCCGCTTCGCGCGCTCCAGCGCGGAGAGCATCCGGGGATGGTTGGTGCCCGGGTTCTGGCCTGCCACGATGATCAGGTCGGCCTGGTAGAGGTCCTTGAGGCTGACGCTGCCCTTGCCGACGCCGAGCGTCTCGGTGAGCGCCGAGCCGGAGGACTCGTGGCACATGTTGGAGCAGTCCGGCAGGTTGTTGGTGCCGAGCCGGCGGGCGAACAGCTGGTAGGCGAAGGCGGCCTCGTTGCTGGTGCGGCCGGAGGTGTAGAAGGCGGCGCCGTCCGGGGTGTCCAGGCTGCGCAGCTCCTCGGCGATCAGCGCGAACGCGTCGTCCCAGGAGACCGGCCGGTAGTGGGTGGCGCCCTCGTCGAGCAGCATCGGCTCGGTGAGCCGGCCCTGCTGGCCCAGCCAGTAGCCGGAGCGCCCGGCCAGGTCGGCGACCGGGTGGGCGGCGAAGAAGTCGGCGCGGATCCGGCGCTCGGTGGCCTCCTCGGCGACGGCCTTGGCGCCGTTCTCGCAGAACTCGGCGGTGTGCGTCCTGTCCGGCTCGGGCCAGGCACAACCGGGGCAGTCGAAGCCGTCCGGCTGGTTGACCTTGCGCAGGGTGGCCAGGGTGCGGCGGGCGCCCATCTGCTCGGCGGCCATCCGCAGGCTGTGGCCCACGGCGGGCAGTCCGGCGGCCGCGTGCTGGGGCGCGGAAACCTCGGGGGCGTCCTGCGCCGGGTCGCTCTGCGGGGCCTGCTTGGCCATGACCGCTCTCCTCGGCTCTGCTCGATCCGGCCGTACCGCCGGGGCCGCCGCTCCGTCGCGGGGGCACGGTGCCCATCCTTCCACCTGGCCGTGGGCGGGGGGAGGGGCGGTCGGCGGCGTCGGTAGAGTCTCGTCCGTCATGGCGGATGGGGGAGGGGCGCGTGCGAGTCGGTGACGTCCTGGACGGCCGGTACGAGCTGGAGGAGAAGCTCGGACAGGGCGGGTTCGGGGTGGTGTGGCGGGCCCGGGACACCCGGATGCGGCGTCCGGTGGCGGTCAAGGTCATCGGGCACCACGGCGGCGACCAGGCGAAGGCGGCCCTGCGGTTCGTGCGGGAGGCGTGCGCGGCCGGCAACCTGTCGCACCCGCACATCGTCACCGTGCACGACCTCGGCCAGTGCGAGGTCGGCGACCGCGAGGTCACCTTCCTGGTGATGGAACTGCTCACCGGCCGCACCCTGACCGAGGTGCTGCGCGAGGGACTGCCCGAGCCCGCGCTCGGCCTGCGCTGGGGACGGCAGATCAGCGAGGCGCTGGCGGCCGCGCACGACGCCGGCATGGTGCACCGGGACATCAAGCCCGACAACGTGATGCTCACCGGCGGCGGGCACCTGAAGGTGCTGGACTTCGGCATCGCCCAGCTGGACACCGGCGCGGGCGGGCTCACCACCACCGGGACGATCGTCGGCAGCCCCGCCTACATGGCGCCCGAGCGGTGGACCGGCGGCCGGGTGGACGGCCGGGCGGACCTCTACGCCCTCGGCTGCGTCCTGGTCGAACTCTTCACCGGGGCAAGGCCGTTCGGCGGTGACTCGACGCCGGTGCTGATGTACCAGCACCTCAACGAGGCGCCCCCGGCACTGGACCCGGCGCAGTTCGGACTGCCGCCGCAGGTGGCCGGACTGGTCGCGGAACTGCTGGCGAAGGACCCGGCGGACCGGCCGGCCGACGCCAGGACGGTCGCGCGGCGGCTGGCGGAGCTGGCCGCGGTGCCGGTACCGCCGGCCGACACGCCGGTGGCGGTGCCGACGGTGGTCGACCGGGCCGCGCCCGTCGCGCAGGCCGCGCCGGTGGCGCAGGCCGCGCCGGTGGCGCAGGCTGCGCCGGTCGCGGTGGGGCCGCTCGCGGTGGGGCCGGTGGTGCCGCCGGCGCCGACCGCTCCGCCCGTGGCGCCGCCCGCAGCCGCTCCGGCCGTCGCACCTCCGACCGCTGCGCCGACGGCGCCGCCGGCCGCCCCGCCCGTCGTGCCGAGCGCCGCGCCGTCGGTGCTGTCGCCGCTGACCACCCCGCCGGTGCTCGCCGTACCGCCCGCCGACGGCGTACGGACCGCGCTGCGCGAGCGGCGGTCGGCCGCGTACGGGGCGGCGACGGCCGGGGAGTCGGCGATCCAGCTGCAGGCGGTCGCCCAGGAGTGCGTGACCGCGCTCGGCGCGGGCGACCGCGACACCCTGTGCACCTGGCGGGACTTCACCTGGTACCTCAGCCGGACGGGGGACCTGGACGGCGCGATCCGGCTGCTGACGAGCGTCGTCGACGACATGCGCTCGGCGCTCGGCCCGCTCGACCCGGACACCCTCGGCGCCCGCTACCACCTGGTGTGGTGCGTCGGCGAGAGCGGTGCGACGGTCACCGCGATCCGGCTGCTGCACGAGCTGCTGCCCGATCTCCACGCCGTCTGGGGCCCGCACGACACCCGCGTCCTGAAGGCCCGGCACGACCTCGCGGTGCACCGGGCCAACCGGGACGACCTGCAGGGCGCCGTGCTCGAACTGCACGGGCTGCTGCCCGACCTCGCCCGGGTCCTCGGTGAGCACCACCCGAGCACCGCGCAGGCCTGGCAGGACCTGGCCGGCTACCAGCAGCGGCTCGCCGGTGCGGGCCGCCGCGGCGCGGGCGGACCGCACCGGCGCCGGACGCCGAGGATGAGCCCGGTGGAGGCGCTGGTGCTGGTGCGCCGGTTGCGGGTCTGGGACTTCGCCACCGACGGGGAGGCCCGGGCCTGCATGGACGCGCTGGACCGCGGGATCGGCCTGAAGGGCGTCGCGGACGTGGTGTTCGGCGCCCCGGACCACGTCTCCGACGAGGACCTGGTGGAGGAGATCTTCGGCCCCTGACGTTTCTGCGGGCGGTCGTCGACGGCGGCTCCCGGCTCCCGGCTCCCCGCTTGCGACGGCCGGGCACGGTCACGGTCACGTTCACGCGGCCAGGGCCGCCGTCGGGAGCGCGGCCAGGGCCCGCAGCAGGACCCGGGCGGCCGCGTCGTTCTGCCGGAAGCCCGGGGCGTCGGTGCGCGGCCGGGCGAAGGCGGCGGCCGAGCGCAGGCTGGTGTGCGGGCCGAGCGCGGTGCGGCGCGGGTGCGGGGCACCGCCCAGGGTGGGGTCGAGCAACCGGCTGTCGGCCGGGGCGATGGTGACCAGGCCGGACCGGTGGGTGTAGTCGGGGTCGCGCACCACCTCCTCCACGATCCGCCCGGTGCGGTGCAGTTCGCGCAGGACGGGGTCGAGGGTGCGGGCCAGCGCGTGCTTGGGCAGGTACGCCTCGACGAGTGCCGTCGCGTGGACGGTGTGGCCGGGCACGGTGGTGCCGGAGGCGCGCCAGGTGCCGGTGGCCTCGTCCCGTTCGACCCGTACGCCCGCGCCGAGGAAGCGCACCACCCCGGCCTCCGACAGTGCGAGCAGCTGGCGCAGCCGGAAGCCGGGCGGACCGGAGGCGAGGAAGCTGAAATAGCCGAAGAACCAGTCGTCCACGTCCTCGGCGACCGAGCGGGCGGTGAGCCGGCCGCTCGTGAGGACCCGCTGGAGCTGGCCGAACAGGGAGAGCAGGGCGAGGAAGGCGCCGAGGTCGGCGCTGTGCGCGGGGGCGGCGCGACGGTCGGCGTCGGCGGCGACGTATTCGCGCAGGTGTGCCTGGAGTTCCTCGGCGGAGGCGAGTTCGAGGCCGGCCAGCGGGTGGTCGAGCCGCTCGAAGTCGATCCGGTCGGCCGGGTCGGGGACGGCCTCGGCGACCAGGGCGGCGAGTTCGGGGGTGTACCAGCCGTGCCGGTCGTACCGGGCCAGGAACGCGGGCCAGGGCAGGGCGGTGCGTTCGGGGTGGGCGTGGAACAGCTCGTGGAAGTGTCCGAAGGCGACCTCCTTGGCCATCGCCGGCCAGAAGTCGCGCCGTAGCCCCAGCGGCCCTTCGCCGGCGAGCACGGCGTCGACGGCGGCCGCGTCGAAGTACCGGGGGAGCGGGGCGGGCGGTCCCTGCAGCCGGTAGCCGGTCTTGGAGTGGTACGGGACGCCGCGCCGGGAGCCGAGGTGGAGCACCGGTTCGCGGCCGGACGGGTGGTAGCGCAGCGCGTCGCCGCGGCCGGTGGGTTCGAAGCGGCCGCCGCGGCCCTCGGTGAGCAGCGAGACCAGGTCGACGGCGGCCAGGCCGAGGCCGCGCAGCACCACCTGTTCGCCGGGGGTGATGCGCGCCAACTCGGCGGCGGTGTCGGCGGAGTAGGCGGGCGGGAGGTGGAAGCGGCCGTGTCGGGCGGCGAAGTCGGCGTCGGCGGTGTGGCGCGGGTGCGGGGCCGAGTCGAGGTGGCCGAGGGTGAGGGCGACGTGGTCGGCGGTGAGCGTCCGGTCGCCGAGGTGGACGGTCTGCGGGCCGTCGGCGGGGCCGTCGATCCGCCGCACGGTGTCCCGGTGGACGGTGACGCCGACGTGGGGCGGCAGGTCGGCGACGGTGCGGCGGAACACCCAGTCCAGGTAGGCGCTCTGGGCCCGGCGGGTGGGGAAGTCGGTGGGCGCGAGGCTGTCCAGCTCGGCCCGGACGGTCGGGTCGGCGACCTCCCGGTACGGCGCGAACTCCGCCTGGCGTACCGCCCATTCGGCGAGCGAGGGGCCGGGGCGGACCGGTCCTTCGAGGGTGGAGCGCTCGTCGGTGAACATGGTGACGTCCTCGGCCATCGAGTTCATCCGCAGCAGCGGGGACTGGTCGTGGCGCCAGATCCGGCCCGCGCCGGGCGGGTACGGGTCGACCAGGTGGATCTCCAACGGACGTTCGGCGGGCAGGAGTTCGGCGGCGTTGGCGGCGATCCGCTCCAGCAGACCGGTGCCGCGCGGGCCGGCGCCGACGATGACGAGCGTCGTCACGCCCCCACCACCCGTCGGTAGGCCGCGCGGGCCCGCTGCAGCGGCGTGGGCGGCAGGCCGTCGCGGGTGGCGCCCCTGGCGAAGTGCCGTTCCAGGTAGTACTGGCCGATGGACAGCAGGGTGGTGATCACCAGGTACCAGATGGTGGCGACCATCAGCATCGGGATGACCCGGTACGACTGCAGGTAGACCAGTTGCACCGAGTAGAGCAGGTCGGAGACGGCCAGCACGCTGACGATGCTGGTGCCCTTGAGCGCGCCGATCAGCATGTTCCCGGCGGTCGGCACGATCGCGCGCATCGCCTGCGGCACGACGATGCGGCGCAGGACCCGCCGGCGGGCGATCCCGAGCGCGGCGGCCGCCTCCAGCTGGCCGCGGTCCACGGAGAGGATGCCGCCGCGGATCACCTCGGCGGCGTAGGCGGTCTCCAGCAGGGTGAGGCCGATGACGGCGGTCAGGGTGGGGCCGATCAGGTCGACCGTCCTGACGGTGACGAATTCGGGGCCGAACGGGATGCCGAGGCCGAGCGTGGGGTAGAGCGCGCCGATGTTGAAGAAGAACAGCAGCTGCACCAGCGGCGGGGTGGAGCGGAAGATCCAGATGTACACCCAACCGAGCGTGCGCAGAACCGGGTTGGCGGACAGCCGCATGACGGCGAGGACGGTGCCGAACACGAAGCCGAGCGCGAGGGTGACGGCGGTCAGCCACAGGGTCAGGGTGAGGCCGTCGAGCACGGACCGGGCGGTGAACCAGTCCGCGACCACGCTCCACTGGAAGGCCTCGTTGCGGATCACCGAGGTGACCGCCATCGTCGCCAGCAGCAGTGCGACGCCGGCGGCGGCCCACTGGCCGGGCTTGCGGCGGGCGACGATCCGGGCCGCGGGCGGCGGGGCGGAGCGGTCGAGTGCGGAGGGGGCGGGCAGGACGTCCTGCGGGGTGGCCATGGCGGAGGCTCCTGGCGGGAGTGCGGGCGGGCGGGTACGGCGGCGGTCACGTACGTACGGCCTGGGGTGCCGGCCCGCGTCCCTCAACGCGTCCGGCACGGTTGCACTGCACTCCGCCGTGATCGTACGCATGCGCGAACGAGGGCTGTCAAGGGTGGCCCGAGGGGTGGGGGCGGTCCTGCGGCAGCGGTCGGGGAAGTGACAGGAGATCGCAACAGTGCGGCAATGATGGGTGGTTGACGCGGGACCGGGCGGCTGCTCAACTTGAGGCCATGTACGCCGAGCAGCCCCTGGTCACCCGCGACCACATCGACTTCGGTCGGGTGTGGTCCGCGGCGTGTCGCGGCTGACCCGACAGCGGCCGCCCGTCCGGCCCTGACCGTCCTCGGCCCTGACCGTCCTCGGTCCTGATTCCCTCGGCCCTGATTCCCTCGGGGAGTCCTCCCTCGGTTTGCCCCGCCGCGGGCCGGGAGTCGCCGTCCTCATATGACGGTACGTCAGGCATTCGCTGTCATCGCCGACTTCGCACTGCGCTCCGGCAGTTCCCCGTTCCCTGCTTCCCCTGTTCCCCCGTTCGGTCCGGCCTTCGCCGCGCTCCAGCCTGCCCGCTGTCACCGTCACGTGCCCGACGGCCGCCCCGTCACGGCCGCCTCCGGTCCGCCCACCCGCGGCCCACCGGATCCCCGCTCACCCGAAAGGTTCCGCCATGCCCGTCGAATTCCTCGGCATCGCCGCCACCGGCGACGGTTCGGAGACCACCCCGCGCACCACCGCCGCCTTCGACCGCGACTACACCCTGCGGCTGGCCCGGGCGCACGAGGACCACGGCTGGGACCGGGTGCTCTTCGCGTACGGGGCCGGCGCCCCGGAGCCGGCGGCCTCGGCGGCCTACCTCGCCTCGCACCTCGACCGGCTGCAGATCCTGCTGGCCCACCGGCCCAACGTCTCCTACCCGACGTTCGCCGCCAAGACCTTCGCGACGCTGGATCGGATCAGCGACGGCCGGCTCACCGTGCACTTCATCACCGGCGGCAACGACCACGAGCAGCGCCGCGAGGGCGACTTCCTCACCAAGGACGAGCGCTACGAGCGCACCCGCGAGTACATCGGCATCGTGAAGAAGGCGTGGACCAGCCGGGAGCCCTTCGACCACGAGGGCCCGCACTACCGCTTCGAGGACTTCGTCTCGGACGTCTTCCCGGTGCAGCAACCGCGTCCGGCGGTCTCCTTCGGCGGCTCCTCGGACGCGGCCTACGCGGCCGGCGGCGCCGAGGCCGACATCTACTGCCTCTGGGGCGAGCCGTTGGCCCGGACCGCCGAGCAGATCGAGCGGGTGCGGGAGGCGGCGCGGGCCGCCGGGCGGACCGACCTGCCGCGGATCCAGGTGGCGTTCCGGCCGATCATCGCGCCGACCGAGGAACTGGCCTGGGAGAAGGCGCACCGGACGGTCGCCGCGATCCGGGCCCGCCGGGCCGCCGCCCGGCCGGCGGCGGGGCGGACGGCGGGGCCCGCGACGCCGGAGCCCGTGACACCCGAGAACGTCGGCTCGCAGCGGCTGATCGAGATCGCCGAGGCCGGCGAGCGCTACGACCGCGCGCTGTGGACCCCGACCGCCGCGGCCACCGGCGGGGCGGGCAACTCCAACGCGCTGGTCGGCACCCCGGAGACGGTCGCCCAGGCCCTGCTGGACTACCACGACCTCGGCGTGGACATCCTGTCCGCCCGCGGCTACCACCTGCTGGACGACGCCATCGACTTCGGCCGGTACGTCATCCCGATCGTCCGCGAGGAGGTCGCCAAGCGGGACGCCGCGAAGGCCGCCGAGCAGGTGGCCCGGGACGAGCGGGCCGAGCGCGACCGCCGGCAACTGATCGCGGTGCAGGCGTGAGCACGGCACCGCCGGCCGAGTTCCGCCGGGTCACCGTCGACGACCGGCTGGTCGAGCCGCTGTTGCGCGAACTCACCCACGAGTACGTCACCCGGTACGGCCCCGAGGCGCACCGGGAGATGAGCCGTTACCCGGGCGAGGCCTTCGCCGAGCCGCACGGCGTGCTGCTGCTCCTGCTGGAGGGCGGCGAACCGGTGGCCGGCGGCGCGTACAAGCGGTACGACGAGCACACCGCCGAGGTGAAGCGGATGTGGACGCACTCCGCGCACCGCCGCCGCGGCCTGGCCCGCCGGGTGCTGGCCGAACTGGAGCGGACCGCCGCCGAGGCCGGCTACACCCGCATCCACCTCACCACCGGGCCGCGCCAGCCGGAGGCCAGGGGCCTCTACCTGGCGGCCGGGTACACCCCGCTGTTCGACGTCAGCGCAGATCCGCTGACGATCGGCCCGCTGCCGTTCGAGAAGGACCTTCCCGACCCGTCCGGGCAGCTGCTCCCCGCCGCGCCCGCGCGGCGGCCCGTCCACACCCCCTGAAAGGCCCCCCGTGAGAACCACCACCGTCCGCCGCCGCCTGCTCGCGGCCACCGCCCTGCTGCCGGTCCTGGCCCTGGCCGCCTGCGGCTCGGACCCGAAGATCGCGGGTGCGGCGGGGACGGGCGGCCCGGCCGCCTCCGCCACCGAGGACGTCGTCTCCGGCCTGGCCAGGTCGGAGGCCGCGGCCGCGCTGCTGCCCGAGGAGGTCCGCAGGGCCGGCACGCTGAAGTTCGGCTCGTCCTTCGGCGCGGCGCCCACCGCGTTCTACGTCGACCAGGTCGGCAAGAAGCCCGCCGGGATCGACGTGGACTTCACCGACGCGGTGGCCAAGGTGCTCGGCCTGGCCGTGGAACGGCAGGAGGCCGCGTTCGAGACCATCCTGCCCGCCCTGGACAGCGGGAAGTTCGACGTCGGCACCGGCAACTTCGGGGTCACCACGGCCCGGCTGAAGACCATCGACTTCGTCACCTACATCGACGACGGCCAGGGCTTCGCGGTGAAGAAGGACAACACCGCGATCCAGCCGATCACCGACCTGGTCCAGCTGTGCGGGCTGACCGTCGGCACCGGCGCCGGCACCACCTTCGAGACCACCCTCAACAGCCGCAGGAACGTCTGCACCGACGCCGGGAAGAAGCCGTACGAGGTCAAGGCGTTCAGCGAGAGCGGTGCGCTGCTGACCAGCCTCCAGCAGGGCCGGGTCGACGTCGAGATGTCCACCATCAACGGCCTGCGCCACCAGGCCTCGCAGGAGGCTTCCGGCCTCCGCTTCCTCGGCGAGTTCCACCGCCTCGACGTCGGCTTCGCCTTCAAGAAGGGCTCGAAGCTCACCCCGGCCTTCCAGGCGGCGGTCAACCAGCTGATCAAGGACGGGACGTACGAGCGGATCCTGCGCAAGTGGGGGGTCACCGACTCGGCCATCAAGGAATCGCAGATCAGCCCGCCCGAGCACGCGTGAGCACCGGCCCGCTCCGCCGCCGGCCCGCTCCGGCGGTGGGCTCTCCGCCGCCGGGCCTTCCGTCGGGGGGCCTTCCGACGCCGGGCCTTCCACCGGTGGGTCCTCCGCCGCCGGGCCCCTCGACGCCGGGCCCCTCGACGCCGGGTCCTCCGCCCACAGGCCCAAGGAGCCTCCGATGACCGTCACCACCGAGACCCCCGCGCCCCCGGCCCGCCGCAGAACCGCGGCCGCCGTCGACCTCGACGCCCTGGAGGGCCTGCCGACCGTCCCCGCCCGGCACCCCTGGCGCTGGGCGGCCGGGGCCGTCGCCCTGGTCGTCCTCGCCCAGTTCACCCACGGCCTGGCCACCAACCCCGGCTGGGACTGGGCCACCTTCCGGGTCTACTTCACCGCCGACACCATCCTCCAGGCGATCGGCCGGACCCTCGAACTCACCGCCTACGGAACGGTGCTGGGCTTCCTGCTGGGCGCCGGGGTGGCCGCGATGCGACTGTCCCGCAGCGCGATCCTGCGGGCCATCGCCTGGGCTTACGTCTGGGTGTTCCGCTCGATCCCGCTGATCGTCCAGCTGGTGTTCTGGTTCAACCTCTCCTACCTCTACAAGCGGTTCGGGTTCGGCATCCCCTTCGGCCCGACCTTCGGCGACTTCGAGACCGTCGGCGTGCTCGGCGCGCTCGGGGCCGCGGTGCTCGGCCTCGGACTGCACCAGGCCGCGTTCGCCGCCGAGATCATCCGCGGCGGCGTCATCGCGGTGGACGCCGGCCAGCGGGAGGCCGCCGCCGCCCTCGGCATCCCGCGCCGGCGGCAGGCCTGGCGGATCGTGCTGCCGCAGGCCATGCGGGGCATCCTGCCGGCCGCCGCCAACGAGGTCATCTCGCTGCTCAAGGGCACGTCGGTGGTCTACGTGATGGCCATCGGCGAGCTCTTCTACCAGACCCAGGTCATCTACGGCCGGACCGGCCGGGTGGTGCCGCTGCTGATGGTCGCCACCGTCTGGTACGTGGTGCTCACCACCCTGCTGTCGATCGGCCAGTACTACGTCGAACGCCACTTCGCCCGCGGCGCGCGGCGCACCCCGCCGCCCACCCCGCTGCAGCGCGTCCGGGCCCTCGTCCGGAGCCTGCCGGCCCGCACCCCGCCCGCCGCCCGCACCTCGCCCGTCGCCCGCACCTCCGGAGGACAGCCGTGACCACCCTGACGAAGACCGGGCCGACCGACGCCGCCCCGATGGTGCAGGTCCGCGGCCTGCACAAGAGCTTCGGCCGGCTGGAGGTGCTGCGCGGGGTCGACCTGGACGTCCCGGCCGGCTCGGTGACCGTGGTGCTCGGTCCGTCCGGCTCCGGCAAGTCCACCCTGCTGCGGGCGATCAACCACCTGGAGAAGCTGGACCGCGGCCACGTCGCGATCGACGGCGAGCTGATCGGCTACCGGCGCTCCGGGGACAAGCTGTACGAGCTCAAGGAACGCGAGGTGCTGCGCCAGCGCACCGGCATCGGCTTCGTGTTCCAGAACTTCAACCTGTTCCCGCACCTCACCGTGCTGGAGAACCTGGTCGAGGCGCCGGTCTCCGCGCTGCGCCGGCCCCGGGCCGAGGCCAGGGCGACGGCGTCGGCGCTGCTGGAGCGGGTCGGGCTGGCCGACAAGGCCGCCGCCTACCCCCGGCAGCTGTCCGGCGGGCAGCAGCAGCGGGTGGCGATCGCCCGGGCGCTGGCACTGGAGCCGAAGGTGCTGCTGTTCGACGAGCCGACCTCGGCGCTCGACCCGGAGCTGGTCGGCGAGGTGCTGGACGTCATCAAGGACCTGGCCCGCAGCGGCACCACGATGATCGTGGTCACCCACGAGATCGGGTTCGCCCGCGAGGTCGCCGACACCGTGGTCTTCATGGACGGCGGCGTGGTCGTCGAGCAGGGCCCGCCCGCCGAGGTGCTGGACCGGCCCCGGCACGACCGGACCCGGGCCTTCCTCGCCAAGGTGCTCTGAACGCGCCGCCCTGCCGCACGTCCCTCCTTCTCCGCATCCCCCTTTCCGCGCCCCCTTTCCGCGCCCCTTTCCCGCGCCCCCTCCGGGTCCCCTTCACCGAGCAGGAGTTCCGCCATGTCCCTACCCCGCCGTGCCCTGGTGGCCTCGGCCGCCGCACTCGCCGCCGCCCTCGTCCTGGCCGGCTGCGGCAGCGGCGCCACGGGTGCCGCGGCGGAACTCGCCCCGGCCAGGGGCAGCACCGCGCCCGACGGCACGGTGGTGAACCTGTCGCCGAACCAGGACCGGGTGACGACACCGAAGGTCGACGCGATCGCCGCGCTCGTCCCGGAGGAGATCAGGAAGAAGGGGACGCTGACCGTCGTCGATTCGATCGGCACCACCCCGCCGCTGGACTTCTACGCCAACGACGACAGGACCGTCATCGGCGTCGAGCCGGACATCGCCACCCTGATCGGCGGAGTGCTCGGCCTCAGGGTCGAGTTCAACCCGGTGTCCTGGGAGAACATCTTCGTCGGCCTGGACAGCGGCAAGTACGACGTGGGCCTGTCCAACATCACGGTCACCGAGGCGCGCAAGGAGAAGTACGACTTCGCCACGTACCGGCTGGACGTCCTGGGCTTCGAGGCGAGGAAGGGCAGCGGCCTCAAGGTCGCCGGCGCCGCGGACCTCGCGGGCAGGTCGGTCGGCGTCGCCACCGGCACCAACCAGGAGAAGCTGCTGGTCGCCTGGAGCGAGGAGAACGTCCGGGCCGGCCGCAAGCCGATCGACATCAAGTACTTCCAGGGCACCGACTACTACCTGGCGCTGTCCTCCGGCCGGATCGAGGTCTACACCGGCCCCAACCCCAGCCTGGCCTTCCACGCGGTGCAGACCGGCGAGACCGAGGTCGTCGGCACCTACTCCGGCGGCGGCGCCGATGTCATCGGCAAGATCGCGGCGACCACGAAGAAGGACAACGGCCTGGTCAAGGCACTCGGCGCGGCGATCGACGAGACGATCAGGAACGGCACCTACGGGCAGGTGCTCAAGCGCTGGGGCCTGGACGGCGAGGCCGTGCGGTCCTCCGAGACCAACCCGCCCGGCCTGCCCAAGCCGAAGCCGTAGCGGCCTCCCGGCACACCCACCCGGTTCCGTTCACCCGTTCGTCCCCGCCCGCCGCTATGGTGACCCCTCCGACGGCGAACGCCGGGCGGGCGCGGTCGAGTTGGGGGAGGGCATGGAGAAGGGCGAGGTGCTCGGCGGCCGGTACCGGCTGGAGGAGCGGCTGGGCAGGGGCGGCTTCGGCGTGGTCTGGCGGGCGACCGACACGACCATCCCCCGGGAGGTCGCGGTGAAGGTGCTGCTCGCCGAGCACGCCACCGACCGGGAGGCGGTCAGCAGGTTCGCCGGCGAGGCCAGGACGGCCGGCAGCCTCAGCAACCCGCACATCGTGACCGTGTACGACTACGGGTGGACCGCGGCCGGCTCCGGGAAGATCCCCTACCTGGTGATGGAGCTGGTCCGCGGCCGGGCGCTGTCCGAGGTGCTCAAGGAGGGCCTGCCGGACCACGCGAAGGCGCTGCGCTGGATCCGGCACGTCTGCAAGGCGCTGGACGCCGCGCACCGCTCGGACGTCGTCCACCGGGACATCAAGCCCGAGAACGTGATGGTCACCGACGAGGGGGAGGGGGAGCGGGCCAAGGTCCTGGACTTCGGCATCGCCCGACTGGTCACCCAGACCGTCCGGCTCACCTCCACCGGCAACGTGATCGGCACCGTCCCGTACCTCGCGCCCGAGTGCTGGTCCGGCGGCGCGGTGGACGGCCGCGCCGACCTCTACGCGCTCGGCGTCATGCTGTACGAGGTCTGCACCGGTGGACGGCCGTTCCGCGCCGCCTCGGCCGCCGAGTACATGTACAAGCACCTGGAGGAGGTCCCGCCGCGGGTGCGCAGCAAGGACCCGGCGCTGGCCGAGCTGGTCGCCCGGCTGCTCGCCAAACGGCCCGAGGACCGGCCGTCCGGGGCCGCCGAGGTGCTGGAGCGGCTGCGCGCCGTCCGGCCGGGGATGCTGCGGCCGGACGACCCCAGCCCGGAGCAGCTGCGCCGGCGGGCCGACCGGGCCTGGCAGCACGGCGCGGCGGACGAGCCGGCCGAGGCGGTGGAGATCCTCACCGCCCTCGTCCCCGACTTCGCCCGGATCTGCGGCCCGGACGACCCGCGCACCCTGCGCACCTGCCACGACCTGGCCCTCTGGCTGGCCCGGGACGGCAGCCCGGGCGCCGCGGTCGCCCTGCTGGACGAGCTGACGCAGGTGCCGGGCGCCGCCCCGGAGGCCAGGGCCGACGCGCGGCGCGACCTCGCGCACTGGCAGCGGGAGGTCGCCCGGCTCGGGCCCGGCCGGCCGCGCGCGCTAAGCCTGCGGGTGCTGCTCGGCGGCGGCGCGCAGGGCGGCTGAGGCGCCCTCGGCGATCGGGTCGCCGTGCCCGAACACGGCCGTTCCCACCGGCAGTGCGGCCAGCCGGTGGAAGGAGGCCAGGGCCCGGGCCGGGTCGGTGTGGAACACCCCCGGCCGGGTCTGCCCCCCGACGTTGGACACCACGTCCCCGGTGAACAGCACGCCGGGCCCGGGCAGGTGCAGCGCGATGCTGCCGTCGGTGTGGCCGGGCACGTGCAGGACCATCGCGCCGCCGCCGGTGTCCAGCAGGTCCCCGTCCTCGACCTCGCGGTGCACCGGGCAGGGCTCGGCGGGCGGGATCGGCGGCAGGCCGTCCCACAGCTGCTGCTCGAAGGGGCTGAGCACCGGTGGCACCGGCGGCTGCTCGCGCCGCACCACCGGCGCCTCCAGCCGGTGCGCCACCACCTCGGCGCCCCGGCGGCGGGCGAGCTCGGCGGCGGAGCCGGTGTGGTCCTCGTGGTGGTGGGTGAGCACGATCCGGCGCAGCGTGGCCGGATCCAGGCCGACGGCGCGGATGCCCTTCTCGATGTCGTCGGCGGAGCCGGCGATGCCGGTGTCGACCAGGGTCAGTCCGTGGTCGTCCCGCCAGAGGTAGGCGGCACCGAAGTCCAGTGTGATCATGTGCAACTCGTCGCGTACCCGGGTGATCTCCATGTCCCGGATCCTGCGCCCCGCACCGGCGCGGCACGCCCGCGTTCGCCCTGGGCGTGCGGGCGTTCGCCGACGGCGGAGCGGTTCGCGCCCGCCGGCGCGGGCCGGTCCCGGCCGGTGTCAACCGTGCGTGCCGCCGATCCGGGGCCCGGGCCGGGACGGAAACCGGGAGGATTTCGCCCATCGGGACGGTCTGGCCCGCCGCCCCGGGCCGTTGGTATACCTCGTTGCCGGACTCGGGAGCGGTCTCCGTGCCGCCCCGGTGAGCTGCGACGAAAGGCTGGTGACGGATCGATGAAGCTCCTGCGCGTCGGACCCCCGGGCGCCGAGCGCCCGGTCGTCCTGGGTGAGGACGGCACCGCGTACGACCTCTCCGGACGGGCCCGCGACCTCGACGGGGCCTTCCTGGCCGGGCTCGACCCGGCCGCACTGGCCCGGGAGGTGGCCGCCGGCGTCCTGCCGACGGTGGACCTGGACGGGCAGCGGGTGGGTGCGCCGGTGGCCCGGCCGGGCAAGGTGGTCGGCATCGGGCTCAACTACCGCGACCACGCGGCCGAGGCCGGGGCCGCGATCCCGGACGAGCCGGTGATCTTCCTGAAGCCGAGCTCCACGGTGGTCGGCCCGTACGACGAGGTGCTGGTGCCGCGCGGCGGCGAGAAGACCGACTACGAGGCCGAGCTGGCCGTGGTGATCGGGCGCACCGCCCGCTACCTGGACTCGCACGCCGAGGCCGCCGGGGTGATCGCCGGCTACACGATCGCCAACGACGTCACCGAGCGGGCCTTCCAGTTCGAGCGCGGCGGCCAGTGGGACAAGGGCAAGTCGGCGGAGACCTTCACCCCGCTCGGGCCCTGGCTGGTCACCGCCGACGAGGTGGCGGACCCGCAGGACCTGACGCTGCGGCTCTGGGTCAACGGCGAGCAGCGGCAGCACGGCAGCACCGCCGAGATGATCTTCCCGGTGCTCGAACTGGTCCGCTACGCCAGTCGGTTCATGGTGCTGGAGCCGGGCGACGTGATCGTCACCGGCACTCCGGCCGGGGTCACCCTGGGCCGCCCCGGGACGCCGTTCCTCGCCCCGGGCGACGTCGTCGAGATCGAGGTCGACGGCCTCGGCCGCCAGCGCCAGGTGCTCGGCAAGGCGTGACCCGCGACGTCCCGACCCTTGGCACGGGGGTCGGGTCCGCGGACCGCCCGCACCGCCCCCGCCGGCCGCCTCACGGCCGTCGCAGCACCGCCCGCACCGCCCCCGCCCCCGCCGGCCGCCTCACGGCCGGTGCAGGACCTCGCGCAGCCGCTCCGCCCGTTCCGCCCGCGGCCCCTCCAGGGCGAGCACCCCGGCCAGCACCTCCGCCGTCTGCGGATCGTGCAGGGCCGTCGCCGCCGCCATCGCGGTGAACTGGTCCACCAGCCAGTCGCGCAGCTCGGCGACCGGCAGCGTGCGTCCCTCGTCCAGCCAGCTCAGCGACGCGCCCTCGACCACCGCGATCCACGAGCGCACCAGCAGCGTCAGCCGCGGCCCGGCCTCGCGCACGCCCAGGTGGCGCAGCGTCCGCCGCAGTGCCGCCCGCCGGACGTCGTCGACGATCGCCGAGGTGCGGGCCGTCTCCACCACCGAACCGCCGCGCAGCAGCGCCGAGTAGCCCGCGTCGTGTTCGGCCACGAAGGCGAAGTAGCCGTCCAGCACGGCCGAGAGCTGCTCGGACGGCGTCCCGGCGAGCGGGACGGCGAAGCGGCTGGTCAGCTCGTCGGCCGCGGTGCGCAGCGCGGCCTCGTACAACTGCTGCTTGCCGCCCGCGAAGTAGCGGTAGACCAGCGGGCGGGAGGCCTCGGCGGCCTCGGCGACGTCGTCCAGGCTCACCTCCTCGGGCGGCCGGGAGGCGAACAGCTCCAGGGCGACCGCGATCAGTTGCTCGCGCCGCTGTTGGACCGGCAGTCGCCGGTAGCCGGTGCGGCGTGGGCGCAGGTCGGGTACGGCCGGGGCGGGCACCTGGTCGGATGCCGGAGTGGGGCGGGCTTCCATGGCGGTCAGCGTAATGGGCGTCGGACGGATCGGATCCTGTCGCGCCGAACGGATTTTCGCGCGTCGACCCCGGGGAAGGGCCGACGGACGCCGGTGGTCAGGGGGTTGCAAACGGGCTGCGCCACGAAATGATGTCCGAATGGTTGAAGAACTGATCACCGCCGACGGCACCACCCCCCGCCGCATCGCGGACGGGTACGTCCGTGCCCTGGCCGAGCTCGACCCGCTGACCGCGGTCTACCTCGGTCTCAACCCCGAGGACGAGCGGCTGCCCGACCTCTCCCCGGCCGGCCGCGAGGCGATCGCCGACCTCGGCCGCCGCACCCTGGCGCAGCTCGACGAGGCCGAACGGGCCGGCGCCGCCGAGGACGAGGCGGAGCGCCGCTGCGCCCGGCTGCTGCGCGAGCGGCTGACCGCCGAGCTCGCCGTCCACGACGCGGGGGAGGACCTCCGCGCGGTGCGCAACCTGGCCTCCCCGGTGCACGAGCTGCGGGAGTCCTTCACGCTGATGGCCACCGGCACCGAGGCCGAGTGGCAGGTGCTCGGCCGCCGGCTGGCGAAGGTCCCGGTCGCGCTGGAGCAGTACCGGCAGACGCTGGCCGCCGGCATCGAGCGGGGCCTGCTGTCCGGCCCGCGCCAGGTGGGCACGGTGGTCGGGCAGATCGGCGAGTGGCTGGAGGGGGAGGTCCCCGGCGGCTGGTTCGGGCAGTTCGTCCAGGACGCGCCGGAGGGTCTGCGCGCCGAGCTGTCCGGGTACGCGGTGGCCGCCTCCGAGGCGCTGGCGGCGCTGCGCGAGTGGCTGCGCGACGTCTACGGCCCGGCGGCCGCGGACACCCCGGACGCGGTGGGCCGCGAGCGCTACCGCCGGTGGGTCCGCTACTGGGCCGGCGCCGACCTGGACCTGGACGAGGCGTACGCCTGGGCCTGGACCGAGTTCCACGACCTGCTCGCCCAGATGCGGTCCGAGGCCGAGAAGGTCCTGCCCGGCTCCGACCCGATGGCGGCGATGGCCTGGCTGGGTACCGACGGCCCGGCCGTCGAGGGCGTCGAGGCCATCCGGGAGCACCTGCAGGGCCTGATGGACCAGGCGATCCGGGACCTCCAGGGCACCCACTTCGACCTGGCCGAGCCGGTCACCCGGGTCGAGTCCATGATCGCCCCGTCCGGCAGCGCCGCCGCGCCGTACTACACCCCGCCGTCGCTGGACTTCAACCGCCCGGGGCGGACCTGGCTGCCGGTGCTCGGCCGGGAGCGCTTCCCGCTCTGGGACCTGGTGTCGATCTGGTACCACGAGGGCGTCCCGGGCCACCACCTGCAGCTCGCGCAGTGGAACTACGTCGCCGACCGGCTCTCCACCTACCAGGTGAGCCTCGGCGGGGTCAGCGCCAACCTGGAGGGCTGGGCGCTGTACGCCGAGCGTCTGATGGACGAGCTCGGCTACCTCACCGACCCGGGCCAGCGCCTCGGTTACCTCAACGCGCAGATGATGCGCGCGCTGCGGGTCATCGTCGACATCGGCATGCACGCGGGTCTGGACTTCCCGGCCGACTCGCCGTACAAGCCGGGCGAGCCGGTCAGCCCGGAGCACGCCCGCGAGTTCTTCGGGCAGTACTGCGGCCTGTCCGACGACTTCCTGGACAGCGAGCTGGTCCGCTACCTGGGCATGCCCGGCCAGGCGATCGGCTACAAGCTCGGCGAGCGGGCCTGGCTGCGCGGCCGGGCGGCGGCGCGGGCGGCGCACGAGGCGCGCGGCGAGGAGTTCGACCTCAAGGCGTGGCACATGGCGGCGCTCTCGCAGGGCTCGCTGGGCCTGGACGACCTGGTCGACGAGCTCTCGGCGCTGTAGGCCCCGGCCGGTCGAGGCGCCGGTCGAGGCGCCGGTCGAGGGGACGGAACCAGGGTCCCGGGGACTCGTCCCGTAGTCCCAGGACCCTGGTTCTTTTGTCCCAAAAGTCCGATTTGGCAAGGTTTTTCCTTGCCCTTTCGTCGGGCCCGGGTATTGGCTGGAAGGCGACTACGTGACCTCTCCGACCCACTCCGGAAGGCTCGACCAGTGAGTGTGCAAACCGCCACCGGTCATGAGGACGCGGACAGCCGGCGCTGGTGGGCGCTGGCCGTCATCGCCGTCGCCCAGCTCATGATCGTCCTCGACATCACCATCGTGAACATCGCACTGCCGTCCGCCCAGCGGGACCTGGGCATATCCGACGCCGACCGGCAGTGGGTGATCACCGCCTACACGCTGGCCTTCGGCGGCCTGCTGCTGCTCGGCGGACGGCTGGGCGACCTCTTCGGCCGCAAGCGCGTCTTCATCATCGGACTGCTCGGCTTCGCGCTGGCCTCCGCCCTCGGCGGCGCGGCGGCCGACCCGACGATGCTCTTCGGCGCCCGTGCCCTCCAGGGCGCGTTCGGCGCCCTGCTCGCCCCGTCCGCGCTGGGGCTGCTCTCCACCACGTTCTCCGACCCGAAGGAGCGCAGCACGGCCTTCGGCATCTTCGGCGCGATCGCCGGCGGCGGCGCCGCGATCGGATTCATCGCCGGCGGGCTGCTGACCGAGTACCTGAACTGGCGCTGGTGCCTGTTCGTCAACACCCCGATCGCCATCGCCACCGCCTTCGCCGCGTTCTCCGTGCTCCAGCGCGACCACGTCGGCAAGGGGCGCCGGGTCCGGCTGGACCTGCCCGGGGCCCTGCTGGGCTGCGGCGGCCTGCTCGCGATCGTCTTCGGCACCTCCGAGGCCGTGACCCGGGGCTGGGTCGACGCCCTGGTGCTCGGCTCGCTGTTCCTGGGCGTGGCGCTGCTCGCGGTGTTCGTCCTGGTCGAGCGCCGCACCGCGCACCCGTTGCTGCCGGTGCACATCGTCGCGGACCGCAACCGCGGCGGCGGGGCGCTCTCGGTCGGTCTGGCCATGGTCGGCATGTTCGGCCTGTTCCTGTTCCTGACGTACTACCTGCAGGCCATCAAGCACTTCTCGCCGATCGTCTCCGGCCTCTCCTTCCTGCCCATGACGGCCGCCATCGTGATCAGTTCGACGGGCATCGCGGCCCGCCTGATGACCAGGGTGCCGTCGCGGAACCTGATCGCACCGGGACTGCTGCTCGCCGGGGCCGGCATGGCCTGGCTGACCCAGATGAAGGTGGACAGCCCGTGGGCCGGCATGGTGCTGCCCGCCGAACTGCTGCTCGGCTTCGGCATGGGCCTGGTGTTCATGCCGTCGATGAGCCTGGCCACCCTCGGGGTCGCCCGGAACGAGGCCGGGGCGGCTTCGGCCACCATCAACTCGGCCCAGCAGGTCGGCGGTTCCTTCGGTACGGCGCTGCTGAACACCATCGCGGCCAGTGCCACCGCGAGCTTCCTGGCCACCCGGATCGCCTCCGACCCGGCGGTCCAGGCCCAGGGCGCGGTGCACGGCTACGTGGTCGCGACCTGGGTGGCGATGGGCATCCTGCTGCTGGCCGCACTGGTCGCCTTCCTGATGATCGACCACCGGCCGGCGCCCGGTGAGGCGGCCACCTCCGTCGAGGGTGGCGTCGAAGCGGCCGCGGCGGCCCCCGCCGTACGGACCGCGGACGGGCGACCGAGCCCCCGGGAGGCGGCCATGGCCGACGTCAAGGCCAACGTCCGGGCGGGCGGCGAGGTCCGCTCGGAGGCCGGGGCGGAGCGCCCACCGGCCGATTGAAAATTGCAGCAAGGTCTTGCAGTCAACCTCCGGCGCCTGCTTGACTCCTGGCCACCGTCCAGGGATCAAGGAGGCGCCGTCGTGCTGCCCGAGTCCGTGCCGTCCGACGCCGAAGCCGAGACCGAGACCGAGACCGAGACCGACGCCGAGGCCGTGACCGGGGGCCCCGAGACCGGGGGCCCCGCGCCCGGGTCCGCGCCCGCCGGGTCCGTGCCGTCCGACACCGCCGCACCGACGATCGACCTGCTCGTCGTCGGCGGAGCCGGTGTGGACACCGTCGTCCGGGTCGAGCGGCTGGAGATCCCGCCCGGCGACTCGCAGTCCGTCGGACCGGTGCACGACTACGTCGGCCACACCGGCAACGGCGTCGCCCTCGGCGCCCACCACCTCGGCCTGCGCACCGTCCTGCTCGACTTCCTCGGCGACGACCCGCAGGGCGACCTGGTCCGGGCCGCCTACCGGCGCCACGGCCTGCGCCTCGCCCACCTGGTGAGCCCGCACGGGACCCCGCGCGGGGTCAACCTGGTCGACGCCGCCGGCCGCCGGTTCTCCTTCTACGACGGCCGGCACCCCGCCGACCTGCGGCTGCCGCGGGACTTCTACCTCCCGTACGCCGAGCGCAGCCGACACGTCCACCTCTCCATCACCGGCGTCAACCGGGACATGTACGGCGACCTGCACCGGCTCGGCCGCACCACCTCCACCGACCTGCACGACTGGGACGGCGCCGACCCGCACCACCGCGACTACGCGTTCGGCTCCGACCTGGTCTTCCTCTCGGTGGCCGGCTGCCGCGGCCGGCACGAGGAGGTGATGCGCGCCGTCCTTGCCGGGGGCCGGGCGCGGGTGGTCGTCGCCACCGCCGGCGCCGAGGGCTGCCACCTGCTCACCCGCGAGGACGGCGTGCTCCGCCGGCTGCCGGCGGTCGACCCGGGTCGCCCGGTGGTGGACACCAACGGCGCCGGGGACGCCTTCGTCTCCGGCTTCCTGTACGCCTGGTTCCGGGGGCGTTCGCCGCTGGACTGCGCCCGGGCCGGCTCGGCCGCCGGGGCGTTCGCCTGCACCGCCGCGGGGACGCACACCGCCTTCATCGGGTCGGCCGGGCTCGACGCGGTGCTGAACGGGGGATGACGGCGGGGCGGTGGCGGGTGAGCACCGGGCGACGGATTTCTCATCGAGCTCCAAGGCGCGGATCACGACCTTTCCAGCCGGAGGCGTCATAGTCGTTGACCGAACACCGCCACCGAGCCCGGCAGGAGAGTCAGGCATGGGTCAGCACAGCCGCCAGAGGTCCCGCCGCCGACGGCTGCTGACCCCGGCCCTGTTCGCCGCGCTGTCCGCCGTCGTGGTGGCCGCCGTGGTGACCGGGACGCACACGCTGGACCTGTCCGACGCGGCGGCCGCGGGGAAGGCCGCGCGGAGCACCCGCGCCGCGGTCGCGCCCGCCCCCACCGCCGCCGCCACGGCGCCGGCGCCGGTCGCCGATCCCGAGCCGGCCGACAGTCCGACCCCGGCCGACCCGACCCCGGCCGACCCGCCCGCGTCCGCGCCCGCTGCCCCGTCGCCCGCCGCCACCGACACCCCGACGGCCACCGCGGCCGCCACCCCCGACACCCGCGGCGTCGTCCGCGGCATCACCGCCGCCGCCCCCGCCGACGTCCGTGAAACCGACACCGTCGGCGCGCTGTTCAGCGGCAAGGTGGCGGCCGGCAACCACTTCTGCACCGCCAGCGTGCTGCACAGCGCCACCGGCAACCTGCTGCTGACCGCCGCGCACTGCCTCGACAGCACGGACGGCGTCACCTTCGCTCCCGGCTACCGCGACGGCTCGGCCCCGTACGGCACCTGGCGGGTGACCGCGATCCACACCACCACCGGCTGGTCGCAGAAGGGCGACACGGACGAGGACTTCGCGATCCTGGAGACCGCCCCCAACAACGGCCGCAAGGTCGAGGACGTGGTCGGCGGCAACCGCCTGGGCACCGACGAGCCGTTCGACGCGGCCGTCCGCCTCTACGGCTACCCCGCCGACTCCGAGAGGCCCAACCTCTGCACCAACGGCACCGACCGGAAGAGCAGCTACCAGCGGGTCATCGATTGCCCGGCCTACCCGTCCGGCACCAGCGGCGGCCCCTGGATCGATGTCGCCACCGGCGACGTGGTCGGTGCCATAGGCGGTTACCAGCAGGGCGGCGACAGCGACGACGTCTCGTACAGCGCCTACTTCGACCACACCATCGCGGCCCTCTACAACCAGGCCGTGGCCGCCGCGTCCTGACCCGGTCCGATCGCCCGGCCGCCCGCCCGCGGGTCCCCCGGGCGGGCCCGGCCGGTGCCCCGCCGCACCGGGCCCGTGACATGACGAAGGCCCAGATCCGTGGATCAACTCCACTGATCTGGGCCTCTGTTGCACTTACTGCGAAGTGCCCCCGGTAGGATTCGAACCTACGCACCCGCCTCCGGAGGGCGGTGCTCTATCCCCTGAGCTACGGGGGCCTGTCGGCCTGTCGGTGGCTCGCGCTTCCGACGTGGAGAACACTACCAGGCCCGGGCCGCGGTCCGTGCACGGGTTTTCCCGGACGGCCGCCGGGGCGGTGACGGGGGCGGGGGGAGCGGAAGTGCCCAAAGGCCGGACGGGGCGGCGGGGCCGCGGATACCCTCGGTGAGGTGTCGGGAGTGTCCGGGCGGGTCCTCGTGGTGGACGACAGCGAGGTGATCCGCCAGCTGATCAGGGTCAACCTGGAGCTCGAAGGCTTCGAGGTGGTGACCGCCGCCGACGGCGCCGAGTGCCTGGAGGTCATCCGCCGGGTGAAGCCCGACGTGGTGACGCTGGACGTGATGATGCCGCGGCTGGACGGCCTGCGGACGGCGGCCCGGTTGCGCGCGACGCCGGAGACCCGTCGGCTGCCGATCGCGATCGTGAGCGCCTGCACCCCGGCGGACCTGGACCTGGGGGAGACGGTCGGGGTGGACGGCTACCTCGGCAAGCCCTTCGACCCGGCCGATCTGGTGGCCCTGGTCCGGCGCCTGATGCTGCTCGGCGGCGGGTTCGACGGAGGGTTCGACGGGGAGCCGGACGGACGGCCCGGCGGGCGGCTCGGCGGCCGGCCCCGAGCGTTTCGCCCTGAGCGAACAGATCGGACCGATCGCGGCTGAGACCCCGGAGCCGACGGCGCGTCGGGGCCTCCGGGCGTCTCAACCGGTAAACCGGGTGGCGGGCGGGTACCCCGTCTCGCCTACGCTTGGCGTCGTGACCCCCGCAGACCTTTCCCAGGCAATCCAGGCCGCAGTGAGCACCGCCGTCGAGGCGGGCGAGCTGGCCGTCGCCGTGCCCGAGCACGTGACGGTCGAGCGGCCCAAGAACAGGGACCACGGCGACTACGCGACCAACGTGGCCCTCCAGCTCGCCAAGGCGGCCGGCAAGCCGCCGCGAGCCGTTGCCGAGGTCCTGGCCGACCGCCTGCGAGGGATCACCGGCGTCGCCAAGGTCGACATCGCCGGTCCGGGCTTCCTCAACATCACCCTGGACACCGCCACCGCGGGCGCGCTGGCGCGCACCGTCGTCGAGGCGGGCGAGGCCTACGGCCGCAACGACGCCCTCAAGGGCCTCAAGATCAACCTGGAGTTCGTCTCCGCCAACCCGACCGGCCCGATCCACATCGGCGGCGTCCGCTGGGCCGCCGTCGGCGACTCGCTGGCGCGCGTGCTGCGGGCCTCCGGCGCCGACGTCACCACCGAGTACTACCTCAACGACGCCGGTGTGCAGATCACCAAGTTCGCCGCCTCGCTGCAGGCCGCCGCGAACGGCCGCGAGGTGCCCGAGGGCGGGTACGTCGGCGAGTACATCGTCGACATCGCCAAGGCGCTCACCGACGCGGTCCCCGGCGTGCTCGACCTGCCCGAGGACGAGCAGCTGGAGGTCTTCCGCACCGAGGGCCTCAAGCTCATGGTGTCCGAGATCAAGCGCTCGATGGACGAGTTCGGCACCCACTTCGACGTGTGGTTCTCGGAGAAGACGCTGCACGACTCCGGCGCCGTCGAGAAGGCCATCGACCGGCTGCGCGAGCAGGGCCACGTCTTCGAGCAGGACGGCGCGGTCTTCCTGCGCACCACCGACTTCGGCGACGACAAGGACCGCGTCCTGGTCAAGGCCGACGGCGACAAGACCTACTTCGCCGCCGACGCCGCGTACTACCTGTCCAAGCGGGACCGCGGCGCCGAGGTCGCGCTCTACATGCTGGGCGCCGACCACCACGGCTACGTCAACCGCCTCAAGGCCATCTCGGCCTGCGCCGGCGACGACATGAACCACAACATCGAGGTGAAGATCGGCCAGTTCGTGAAGATGCTTCGCGACGGCGAAGAGGTCCGCATGTCCAAGCGTGCGGGCAACATCATCACGATCGACGACGTGGTCGAGTGGATCGGCGTGGACGCCGCCCGCTACACCCTGGCGCGCTCCTCCACGGACTCGACGATCACGCTGGACATCAACGTCCTGACCAGCCAGACCAACGAGAACCCGGTCTTCTACGTGCAGTACGCGCACACCCGGATGTGCGGGGTGGCGCGCAAGGCCGCCGAGCTGGGCGTGGACAAGGGCACGGCCGAGCAGTTCAAACCCGAGCTGCTCGCCACCGAGTGGGAGTCCGACGTGCTCGGCCACCTCGCCGACTTCCCGCGCGTGCTGGCCGCGGCCGGCGAGCTGCGCGAGCCGCACCGGGTCGCCGTCTACCTGGAGAAGCTCGCGGGCAAGTACCACCGCCTGTACGAGAACTGCATGTTCCTGCCCAAGGGCGACGAGGAGCTCACGGACACGCACCGGGCCCGCCTCTGGCTGGTCGAGGCGACGCGCACCGTGCTCGCCAACGGTCTCACGCTCCTGGGCGTGACGGCGCCCGAGCGGATGTAGGCACCACCCCCAAGCGCACAGCGGGGGCGGCTGACGGTCAACGGGGACCGTCGCCGCCCCTCGCCATAGGTCTCCCGAAGGACGCACCAGCATGAGTCGTTCCGCACACCCCGCAGGCCCCCGCCACGGCGACGTCCTGCCCGAGGGCCACTACCAGGCCCCGCCCGCCGACCTGAACGCGCTGGACCCCAAGGTCTGGTCCTGCACCGTCGCCCGTGACGCCGCGGGCGTGGCCACCGTCGGCGGGATCGACGTCAAGCGGCTGGCGGCCGAGTTCGGCACCCCGGCGTACGTGCTGGACGAGGAGGACTTCCGGTCCCGGGCGCGCGCCTGGCGGGACGCCTTCGGCACCGGGGCGGACGTCTACTACGCCGGGAAGGCGTTCCTCTCCAAGGCGGTCGTGCGCTGGCTGCACGAGGAGGGCCTCAACCTGGACGTGTGCAGCGCGGGCGAGTTGGCCGTCGCGCTGGCCGCCGGGATGCCGCCGGCGCGGATCGCGCTGCACGGCAACAACAAGTCGGTGGACGAGCTCGAACACGCGGTGAAGACCGGGGTCGGGCACATCGTGGTCGACTCCTACGAGGAGATCGAGCGGCTGGCCGCGATCGCCGCCCGCCACGGCGTGCGCCAGCAGGTGCTGATCCGGATCACGGTCGGCGTCGAGGCGCACACCCACGAGTTCATCGCCACCGCGCACGAGGACCAGAAGTTCGGCCTCTCGCTCACCGGCGGTTCGGCCGCCGAGGCGGTGCGCCGGGTGCTGGCCCACGGCGACAGCCTGGAACTGCGCGGCATCCACTCGCACATCGGCTCGCAGATCTTCGACATGGCCGGCTTCGAGGTGGCGGCCCGCCGGGTGGTCGGCCTGCTGGCGCGGATCCGCGACGAGCACGGGGTCCAGCTGCCGGAGATCGACCTCGGCGGCGGCCTCGGCATCGCGTACACCAGCGACGACGACCCGCGCGAGCCGGCCGAGATCGCGGCCGCGCTGGCCGACATCGTCCGCCGCGAGTGCGCCGCCGAGAACCTGGACGCCCCCCGGCTGAGCGTGGAGCCGGGCCGGGCGATCGTCGGCCCGACGGCGTTCACGCTGTACGAGGTCGGCACCGTCAAGCCGTTGGAGGGCCTGCGCACCTACGTCAGCGTGGACGGCGGGATGTCGGACAACATCCGCACCGCGCTGTACGACGCCGAGTACTCGGTGGCGCTGGTGTCGCGCACGAGCGACGCCGAGCCGATGCTGGTCAGGGTGGTCGGCAAGCACTGCGAGTCCGGTGACATCGTCGTCCGGGACGCCTTCCTGCCCGCCGACCTGGCTCCCGGCGACCTGGTCGCGGTGCCCGCCACCGGCGCCTACTGCCGCTCGATGGCGAGCAACTACAACCACGCCCTCAGGCCTCCCGTGCTCGCCGTCAAGGACGGTGCGGCGCGGGTGATCGTCCGGCGCGAGACGGAGGAGGATCTCCTGCGTCTCGATATCGGATGACGAAATCCTTGTCTCAGATCATGGAACGACCGTAGATCCGTACGGAAAGTCCCGGAGACTGGTACGGACCGAAGTTCCCGGCGGCCCCGGAAAACCGCCGGAAATACCGAAGCAGATGAATGCAGAGCGGAGTCGGATGATGCGTACGCGCCCGCTGAAGGTGGCGTTGCTGGGTTGTGGTGTGGTGGGCTCCGAGGTGGCGCGCATCATGACGACGACGGCCGACGACCTCGCCGCTCGCATCGGCGCCCCGGTGGAGCTGGCCGGGATCGCGGTCCGCCGGGCCGGTCGGGTGCGCCCGGGCGTTCCCGAGCACCTGATCACCACCGACGCCGAGGCCCTGGTCGGCCGGGGCGACATCGACGTGGTGGTCGAGGTCGTGGGCGGCATCGAGCCGTCCAAAGCCCTGATCCTGTCCGCCTTCGAGCAGGGTGCCTCGGTGGTCAGCGCCAACAAGGCGCTGCTCGCCAAGGACGGCACCGAGCTGCACGCGGCGGCCGCCCGGGCCGGCGTGGACCTGTACTACGAGGCTGCGGTGGCGGGCGCGATCCCGCTGCTGCGTCCGCTGCGCGAGTCCCTCGCGGGCGACAAGGTGAACCGGGTGCTGGGCATCGTCAACGGCACCACCAACTTCATCCTCGACAAGATGGACACCACCGGCGCCGGTTACTCGGAGGCGCTGGAGGAGGCCACCGCGCTGGGCTACGCCGAGGCCGACCCGACGGCCGACGTCGAGGGCTTCGACGCCGCCGCCAAGGCCGCGATCCTGGCCGGCATCGCCTTCCACACCGAGGTCACCGCGGCCGACGTCTACCGCGAGGGCATCACCGAGGTGACGGCGGCGGACATCGCCTCCGCGAAGGAGATGGGCTGCGTCGTCAAGCTGCTCGCGATCTGCGAGCGGGCGGCCGACGGCGAGTCCGTCACCGCCCGGGTGCACCCGGCGATGATCCCGCTCTCGCACCCGCTGGCCTCGGTCCGGGAGGCGTACAACGCGGTGTTCGTCGAGGCCGAGGCGGCCGGTCGGCTGATGTTCTACGGCCCGGGCGCGGGCGGCTCGCCGACCGCCTCCGCGGTGCTCGGCGACCTGGTCGCGGTCTGCCGCAACAAGCTGGCCGGGGCCACCGGTCCCGGTGACTCGGTGTACACCCAGCTGCCCGCCAAGCCGATGGACGAGGTGGTCACCCGCTACCACGTCAGCCTGGACGTGGACGACCGCGCGGGTGTGCTCGCCCAGGTGGCCTCCGTCTTCGCCGAGCACGGCGTCTCCATCGACACCGTGCGCCAGCAGGGCCGCGACGGCGACGCCTCGCTCGTCGTGGTCACCCACCGTGCCACCGACGCCGCGCTGTCGGCGACGGTCGACAAGCTCCGCGCGCTGGACAGCGTGCGGGACGTGGCCAGCATCATGCGGGTCGAAGGGGAATAAGGAACAGCCATGAACGCCGTTGCCGAGAACGTCGTCCGAGGCGCGCACACCCACCAGTGGCGCGGCCTGATCGAGGAGTACCGGGACCGCCTGCCGGTCACCGCGGCCACCCCGGTGGTCACCCTGCTGGAGGGCGGCACGCCCCTGGTCCCCGCGCAGGTGCTCTCCGAGCGCACCGGCTGCGAGGTCTACCTCAAGGTCGAGGGCGCCAACCCGACCGGTTCCTTCAAGGACCGCGGGATGACGATGGCCATCTCCAAGGCCAAGGAGGAGGGCGCGCAGGCGGTCATCTGCGCGTCCACCGGCAACACCTCGGCCTCCGCCGCCGCGTACGCGGTGCGGGCCGGGATGGTGTCCGCGGTGCTCGTCCCGCAGGGCAAGATCGCCCTCGGCAAGATGGGCCAGGCGCTGGTGCACGGCGCCCGGATCCTGCAGGTCGACGGGAACTTCGACGACTGCCTCACCCTGGCGCGCGAACTGTCCGAGAAGTATCCGGTGGCCCTGGTCAACTCGGTGAACCCGGTGCGCATCGAGGGCCAGAAGACCGCGGCCTTCGAGATCGTCGACATGCTCGGCGACGCCCCCGACGTCCACGTCCTGCCGGTCGGCAACGCGGGCAACATCACCGCGTACTGGAAGGGCTACCGCGAGTACGCCGCGGACGGGCTCTCCTCGCGCACCCCGCGGATGTGGGGCTTCCAGGCCGCGGGCTCGGCCCCGATCGTGGACGGTGCGCCGGTGCTCAAGCCGCAGACCATCGCCACCGCGATCCGGATCGGCAACCCGGCCTCCTGGGACTTCGCGCTCGCCGCGCGGGACGAGTCCGGCGGCCTCATCGACAAGGTGACGGACCGTCAGATCCTGTCCGCCTACCGGCTGTTGGCCTCGCAGGAGGGCGTCTTCGTGGAGCCCGCCTCGGCCGCCTCGGTGGCCGGCCTGCTGGCCAAGGCGGAGGCCGGTCTGGTCGACCCGGGCCAGCGGATCGTCTGCACCGTGACCGGCAACGGCCTCAAGGACCCGGACTGGGCGGTGGCCGGCGCGCCGCAGCCGCAGGTCGTCCCGGTCGACCCGGAGGCCGCGGCCCGGCAACTCGGCCTGCTCGACCGGTAACGGGGCCCGGCACTTCGACGGGCCGACCCTTTCGGGGGTAGGCCCGTCGACGTTCTCCACTGACACTTCTGTGTCAATTCCGCCGGGCATTCCGATCCGATTTCGGCCCGCTCTTTGACGGGGAGGGGTGCGCATTCCGGCCAGAACCGGCAACACACCAGATCGAAGGCCCACGGGGTGTACCGCTCGGGAACCTCTCTTCGATACTCTGGGTTCGGCCGTGTGGCACATGCCCCGGGCCCGGCGCCGTCCGGGCCGCGCCGACGACTGTGGCCGCCCGCCCCGAAAGGGCCCGCGTCCCTTTCCCCCCACCCTCGCAACGACGACGCGCTCCGCGCCGCCCGATTTCCCCAGGAGAGTCCACCGCATGGCCGGTCCTGCGTTCCGTGCCGCCGCCGTCCGGGTCCGGGTTCCCGCGACCAGCGCCAACCTCGGTCCGGGCTTCGACGCCTTCGGACTCGCGCTGGGTCTCTACGACGACGTGGTCGTCCGGGTCGCCGACTCCGGTCTCTCCGTCGACATCGCGGGCGAGGGCGCCGAGACGCTGCCGCGCGACGAGCGCCACCTGCTGGTCCGCTCGATGCGGGCCGCCTTCG
Organism: Kitasatospora sp. NPDC059599; assembly: GCF_042735125.1. NCBI lineage: Bacteria > Bacillati > Actinomycetota > Actinomycetes > Kitasatosporales > Streptomycetaceae > Kitasatospora > Kitasatospora sp. NPDC059599. The sequence goes on from NZ_JBHWCL010000019.1 coordinate 31,081, forward strand.
ACCGGCTCGGCGGCCAGCCGCGCGGCCTCGAACTCGTCTGCGCCAACCGGATACCGCACGGCCGGGGCCTCGGTTCCTCCTCCGCCGCCATCTGCGCCGGCATCGTGGCCGCCCGCGCGGTCACCATCGGCGGTCCGTCCGCGCTGGACGACGACGCGCTGCTGGCCCTCGCCTCCGAGCTGGAGGGCCACCCGGACAACGTCGCGGCCTGCCTGCGCGGCAACTTCACCATCGCCTGGACCGACGAGGAGTCCGCCAAGGCGGTCGCCCTGGAGCCCTCCGACCAGGTCGTCCCGGTGGTGTTCGTCCCGGCCGGCGAGGTGCTCACCGAGACCGCCCGCGGCCTGCTGCCGAGGACCGTGCCGCTGGCCGACGCCGCGGTCAACGCGGGCCGCTCCGCGCTGCTGGTCGAGGCGCTGACCCGGCGCCCCGAACTGCTCTTCGCCGCCACCGAGGACCGCCTGCACCAGGACTACCGCGCCTCCGCCATGCCGGACAGCGCCGCGCTGGTCGGCGCGCTGCGCGCGGAGGGCGTCCCCGCGGTCATCTCCGGGGCCGGCCCGACCGTCCTGGCGCTCACCGACGAGGCGGGTGCCGACAAGGTGCTCTCCTTCGCCGGGCACCACGGCCACGGCGGCGACCCGGCGTTCGCCGCGCACCGGCTGGACGTCGACCGCGCCGGGGCCGTCGTGCTCCCGCTGGACGTCTGAGCAGCCATGACGGGCCCGGCGTGCCGGACACGATTGGCAAGCGCAAGGCTGGGGAATGTCTGAGGGGGTCGGTAGTGTTAACCTCATTGCTGCACCAGGTGCCCTCCGGGGCTCGGTGCGCCGCGTCCCGATCCCAGCACTCCACTGCCGTGGAGTCCCGGCGATGCACGGGGCGACGATTCTCCGGGAGCCCACCGCAGCGCGTACGCAGCCTGCCTGCGCGACACGCGGCCGCATCCCGAAGCCGTGACGGCACCTGACTCCCACCCGCGGCCTCCCACCTTGAGGCCAGGACGGGCGGAGCACGGGCCACCGTCACGCGACGGGGGCCCGGGATTCGCAGGGAGCGTGGGGGTTACGCCCTCAGGGGAGGTCGACACACGACCGGCCCACGCGCCACTCAGCACCACCGTGCTTCAAGCACCGCACCTCGCAGCTCTCCCTCGACGGGCTCCCGCCATTCGAGGGACCACCGCCTCGGACCGACGCAGTCGAGCGTCGGTCAGGACAGCACAACCGGTCGCCGAGCCAGACAGGCCGACGTCCGCTCCAGGGAAGGACCCTTAGTGAGCGACTCCACCGATCTGATGGGCGCGCGCCCGGACGCCGACGCGCCGGACGCAGCCCCCGCTGCCCCGGCCCGCCGCCGCCGCAGCGCCGCCGCGGGCCTGGACGGCATGGTCCTGGCCGAGCTGCAGAAGCTCGCCGCGGACCTTGGCATCACCGGTACCGGCCGCATGCGCAAGAGCCAGCTGATCGAGACCATCAAGGAGAAGAGCGGCGGGGACCCGCTGCTCGCCGCCGGTGGCGCCCCGGCCGCCAAGCGTGCCGCCGCCAAGGCGGACGCCGAGGCCCCGGCCGAGAAGCCGGCCCGCCGCACCAAGGCCGCCGCCGCCAAGGCGGAGGCCGAGGCCCAGGCCGCCGCCGAGCCGCAGGCCCAGATCGAGATCCCGGTCCAGGCCGCCTCCGAGACCGCCGCGCCGGCCCGCACCGAGCGCACCCGCCGCCGCGCGACCTCGGCCGCCGGCGCCCCCACGGCCCCGGCTGCCGCTCCGGCCGCCGAGGCCGCCGCCGACGCCACCGTCGCGGTCGCCGAGCCGAAGCAGGCCGAGGCCCGCCCGGCCGAGACCCGTGGCTTCGAGGGTCGCGAGGACGGCCGCGAGAGCCGTCGCGACCGCCGTGAGCGCCGCGAGCGCCGTGACACCGGCGAGCGCACCGAGCGCACCGAGCGCACCGAGCGCACCGACCGCCAGGAGGGCGGCGAGGCGCAGGACGGCGACTCCCGCGAGTCGCGCCGCGACCGCCGCAACCGCCGCGAGCGCGCCGACCGCCCGGGCCAGCAGGGCCAGCAGCAGGGCACCGGCCAGGGCGACCAGCAGGGCCGCCAGGGCCAGCAGACCCAGCAGCCGCCGGTCCAGCAGGGCGGTTACGACGACGACGAGTTCGGCGAGGGCCGCCGCGGCCGTCGCGGCCGCTACCGTGACCGCCGGGGCCGTCGTGGCCGCGACGGTTTCGAGGCCGGCCCCGTCGAGACGCCGATCGGCGAGGACGACGTCCTGATCCCGGTCGCGGGCATCCTGGACATCCTCGACAACTACGCGTTCGTGCGGACCTCCGGCTACCTGCCGGGCCAGAACGACGTCTACGTCTCGCTCGCCCAGGTCCGCAAGAACGGCCTGCGCAAGGGTGACGCCATCACCGGTGCGGTGCGCCAGCCGCGCGACGGCGAGCGCCGCGAGAAGTTCAACGCCATGGTGCGCCTGGACTCCGTCAACGGCATGGACCCGGAGAGCGGCCGCGGCCGTCCCGAGTTCAACAAGCTCACCCCGCTCTACCCGCAGGAGCGGCTGCGCCTGGAGACCGACCCGGGCGTGCTGACCACCCGGATCATCGACCTCGTGTCGCCGATCGGCAAGGGCCAGCGCGGTCTGATCGTCGCGCCGCCGAAGACCGGCAAGACGATGGTGCTGCAGGCGGTCGCCAACGCGATCACCCACAACAACCCCGAGTGCCACCTGATGGTCGTCCTGGTCGACGAGCGTCCGGAAGAGGTCACCGACATGCAGCGGTCGGTGAAGGGCGAGGTCATCTCCTCGACCTTCGACCGTCCGGCCGAGGACCACACCACCGTCGCCGAGCTGGCCATCGAGCGCGCCAAGCGCTTGGTGGAGCTGGGCCACGACGTGGTCATCCTGCTGGACTCGATCACCCGCCTGGGCCGCGCCTACAACCTGGCGGCGCCGGCCTCCGGCCGCATCCTGTCCGGTGGTGTCGACTCGACCGCGCTCTACCCGCCGAAGAAGTTCTTCGGCGCCGCGCGCAACATCGAGAACGGCGGCTCGCTGACCATCCTGGCCACCGCGCTGGTCGAGACCGGCTCGCGCATGGACGAGGTGATCTTCGAGGAGTTCAAGGGCACCGGCAACATGGAGCTCAAGCTCGACCGCAAGCTCTCCGACAAGCGCATCTTCCCGGCCGTCGACGTGGACGCCTCCAGCACCCGCAAGGAGGAGATCCTGCTCGGCAGCGAGGAGTTGGCCATCGTCTGGAAGCTGCGCCGGGTGCTGCACGCGCTCGACTCGCAGCAGGCGATCGAGCTGCTCCTGGACAAGATGAAGCAGACCAAGAGCAACGCCGAGTTCCTGATGCAGATCGCCAAGACCACCCCCGGCTCCGGCGACTGACCGTAGCCGCACGGCTGTCGAAGCACGGAACCCCGGATCGCGCGAGCGGTCCGGGGTTCCGTGTGTTCGTGCCCGGGTTGTTCCAGGGTCGGGACAATTCGAGGCCTTTGGATCATGTTGTCCGATTTATTCTGGAGCACATGGCCGAGCACAAGAGTGTCCCGAGTCGCCGCCGCACCGTGCTGCGGACGGCCGCCTGCGCGTTCGTCGCACTCGTCGTCCTCGGCGCCGGCGCGGCCGTCTACGCGTACGTGAAGCTCAACGACAACATCAAGAGCGTCGACATCGACGGCCGCCTCGGCGACGCCCGGCCGCCGGCCGCCACCGACGGCTCGTTCAACGTCCTCGTCCTGGGCTCCGACTCGCGCAACGGCGAGAACGGCGACCTGGCCGGCGGGGACACCGGCGACACCGCCCGCTCGGACACCGCGATGGTGCTGCACGTCAACCAGGACCACTCGCGCGCGCAGATCGTCTCGATACCCCGCGACACCCTGGTCGCCCGGCCCGACTGCGTCGACGCGAACGGCAGGACCGTCGCGGGCGCCAAGCGCGCGATGTACAACAGCGCGTTCGAGAGCGGCGGCGCGGCCTGCGCGGTCAAGACCACCGAGCAGCTCACCGGGCTGCGGATGGACCACTACCTCCAGATCGACTTCGCCGGCTTCGCCCGGGTCGTGGACGCGATAGGCGGGGCCACCGTGACCACCACGGTGGCCATCCACGACAAGGACAGCGGGCTCGACCTGCCGCCCGGGCAGCACCACCTGGACGGCCGGCAGGCGCTGGCCTTCGTCCGCACCCGGCACGGCGTCGGTGACGGCAGCGACCTCGGCCGGATCGAGCTGCAGAAGCAGATGGTGAAGTCGCTGCTCCAGCAGGCCGGCGGCGCCGGACTGTTCACCGACCCGGTCAAGCTGTGGTCGCTCGGCGACACCGTGACCAAGAGCATCACCACCGACTCCGCGCTCGGCTCGGTGAACTCCCTGGTGGGACTCGTCCAGGAACTCAAGGGGATCGGGCCGGACCGGCTGGCCATGGTCACCCTGCCGGTGGTGACCGCCCCGGCCGACCCGAACCGGGTGGTCGAGCAGCAGCCGCAGGCCGACCAGGTCTGGGCGGCCCTCAAGGCCGACCAGGAGTTCCCGCAGGCGGTCGTCACCGCGCAGCCGGAGAACCCCGCCCAGGCGGCCCCCGCAGCCGCTCCGTCGGCCCCCGCACGGCCCGCGGGGAGGGCGACTGCCAAGGCCACCGCGGCGCACTGAGCGGGCCCGGAATATCCCGGAACGCGACCCGGTTTGGGAAGATGCGGCCGGTCCTGGCAGACTGGTCCGTCGGTCCCGGTTCACGTGCGGCGCCCCAGCCGCCGACCCGGTGCCCTCCCGAAACCTAGGAGAACCCCTTGAAGCCCAACGTTCACCCCGAGTACGTGGTCACCCGTGTGACCTGCACCTGCGGTGCCGAGTTCACCACCCGCTCGACCGAGACCAGTGGCGAGATCCGCGCCGAGGTCTGCTCGCAGTGCCACCCGTTCTACACCGGCAAGCAGAAGATCCTCGACACCGGTGGCCGCGTGGCCCGCTTCGAGGCCCGCTTCGGCAAGCAGCACAGCGCGAAGGCCTAGCGCTCCCTCGGCGCCGGTTCCCGGTGCCCCCGTACTCGTTGTCGGGGGCGCTGGGGGCCGGCGCCGTTCGCGTCCCCCCGCACGTCACCAGTCCCACCCCGTTCCGCAACCCCCCAACACGTTCCGAGCCCCCGGGAAGAAGGCCCCCCCATGTTCGAGGCAGTCGAAGAGCTCCTCGTCGAGCACGCCGACCTCGAAACGAGGCTGGCCGACCCGTCCGTCCACGCCGACCAGGCGAACGCCCGCAAGCTCGCCAAGCGGTACGCCGAGCTGACCCCGATCACCCGGGTCTACCGGCAGTGGCGGCAGGCCGGCGAGGACATCGAGGCCGCGCGCGAACTCGCCGCCGAGGAGCCGGAGTTCATCGCCGAGGTGAAGGACTCCGAGGCGCGCCGCGACGAGCTCACCGAGGAGCTGCGGCTGCTGCTGGTGCCGCGCGACCCGAGCGACGACAAGGACGTCATCCTGGAGATCAAGGCGGGCGAGGGCGGCGAGGAGTCCGCGCTGTTCGCCGGTGACCTGCTCCGGATGTACCTGCGCTACGCGGAGCGGGTCGGCTGGAAGACCGAGATCATCGACTCCAACGAGTCCGACCTCGGCGGCTACAAGGACGTCTCGGTGGCCGTGAAGACCAAGGGCAACACCGAGCCCGGCCAGGGCGTCTGGGCGCGGTTGAAGTACGAGGGCGGCGTGCACCGCGTGCAGCGCGTCCCGGCCACCGAGTCCCAGGGCCGCATCCACACCTCCGCGGCGGGCGTGCTGGTCACCCCCGAGGCGGAGGAGGTCGAGGTCGAGATCGTCGCCAACGACCTGCGGATCGACGTCTACCGCTCCTCCGGCCCCGGCGGCCAGTCGGTCAACACCACCGACTCCGCGGTCCGGATCACCCACCTGCCGACCGGTATCGTGGCGTCCTGCCAGAACGAGAAGAGCCAGCTGCAGAACAAGGAGCAGGCGATGCGCATCCTGCGTTCGCGGCTGCTGGCCGCCGCGCAGGAGGAGGCCGAGCGCGAGGCCTCGGACGCGCGTCGCAGCCAGGTCCGCACGGTGGACCGCTCCGAGCGGATCCGGACGTACAACTACCCCGAGAACCGCATCTCGGACCACCGCACGGGGTTCAAGTCGTACAACCTGGACCAGGTCCTGGACGGCGAGCTGACCGCGGTGATCCAGTCCTGCGTCGACAAGGACGCGGCGGCCAAGCTCGCCGCGGCCCAAGAGAACTGAGACCGGCGCGCCCCGGCCCACGCGCAGTCCGAGAGCCGGAGCGCAGAAACAAGAGGTCGTACGGATGAACCTGCTGCTCGCCGAGGTGGCCCAGGCCACCCAGCGGCTGGCCGCGGCCGGCGTTCCGTCGCCGCGCTTCGACGCGGAGGAGCTCGCCGCCCACGTCCACAACGTCAAGCGCAGCCAGCTGCACACGGTGAAGGACGCCGACTTCGACGCCCGCTACTGGGAGGCCGTCTCCCGTCGCGAGGCGCGCGAACCGCTGCAGCACATCACCGGTCGGGCGTTCTTCCGCTACCTCGAACTGGCGGTCGGCCCCGGGGTGTTCGTGCCCCGGCCGGAGACCGAGACGGTCGTCGAGTGGGCCATAGACGCGGTGCGCGACATGGACGTGGCCGAGCCGCTGGTGGTGGACCTGTGCTCCGGCTCCGGCGCGATCGCGCTCGCCCTGGCCCAGGAGCTGCCGCGCTCGACCGTGCACGCCTTCGAACTGGACGAGGGAGCGCTGGAGTACACCCGGCGCAACATCGAGGCCAGCCCGGACCGCGCCCGCGTCACCCTGCACGCCGGCGACGCCACCAAGGCCTTCGAGACCGACCGCTCCTGGGACGGCCGCTTCGACCTGGTGATCTCCAACCCGCCGTACATCCCGCTCACCGAGTGGGAGTACGTCGCACCGGAGGCCCGCGACCACGACCCGCAGATGTCGCTGTTCTCCGGCGAGGACGGCCTGGACACCATCCGCGGCATCGAGCGAGTGGCCGCACGGCTGCTGCGCCCGGGCGGCGCGGTGGTGATCGAGCACGCCGACCAGCAGGGCGGCCAGGTGCCGTGGATCTTCAACGAGGAACGCGGCTGGACGGACACCGCCGACCACCGCGACCTGAACAACCGGCCGCGCTTCACGACCGCCCGAAGGGTGGGGTCGTGAACAGTCCAGCGCAGTACGACCGCCCGAAGGGTGGGGTCGTGAACAGTCCAGCGCAGTACGACCGCCCGAAGGGTGGGGTCGTGACCACCGAGCGCGGCTCCGCCGCCCGCACGGCCGCGCTGTGACGGCCGTGGTGACCGCCATGAGCCACTCCGGAAGGGGACCGCACCGATGAGCCGCCGCTACGACTGTGCCGATGCCGGGGACCGTGCCACCGGCCTGCGTGAGGCCGCCTCGGCCGTCCGCCGCGGCGAACTCGTCGTGCTGCCCACCGACACCCTGTACGGGGTCGGCGCGGACGCCTTCTCCCCGGAGGCCGTCGGCGAGCTGATGACCGCCCGGGGCCGCGGCCGCGGCACGCCGTCGCCGGTGCTGGTCGGCTCGCCGACCACGCTGCACGGTCTGGTCACGGACTTCTCCGAGCAGGCCTGGGAGCTGGTCGACGCCTTCTGGCCCGGCGGGCTGACCCTGGTCGCCCGGCACCAGCCCTCGCTGCGCTGGGACCTCGGCGAGACCCGCGGCACCGTCGCGGTCCGGATGCCGCTGCACCCGGTCGCCATCGAGCTGCTGAACGCCACCGGCCCGATGGCCGTCTCCAGCGCCAACCGGATCGGCGGCTCGTCGCCGCTGACCTGCGACGAGGCGCAGTCGCAGCTGGGCGACGCGATCTCGGTCTACCTGGACGGCGGGTCGGCCGACCACTCCGCCGCCTCGTCCATCGTCGACGTCACCGGCAAGGTCCCGGTCCTGCTGCGGGCCGGCGCGATCAGCGTCGAGCAGCTGAGGGAGGTCGTCCCCGACCTGGAGGCCGGCAGTTGACGCCCACCGCCTCGCTCCACTCCGGGCCCGGCATAGCGCCGTACCTGAGCGTGGGCCCCAGGCCGCTGGACCACTTCCGGATCCTGTTCGTCTGCACGGGGAACATCTGCCGCTCGCCGATCGCCGAGCGGCTCACCCGGCGTGAGCTGGACACCCGGCTGAGCCCCCGGGTGGCCGGGCGGATCCTGGTGGAGAGCGCCGGCACCTGGGGCCACGAGGGCGCGCCGATGGAGGACCACGCCGCGACCGTGCTCGACGAGTACGGGGCCGACAGCGGTGGTTTCACCGGCCGCGAGCTGCTGGACGAGCACGTGGTCGAGGCCGACCTGGTGCTGACCGCGACCCTGGACCACCGCGCCCAGGTGATCTCGATGGGCCACGAGGCGGGGCTGCGCACCTTCACGCTGAAGGAGTTCACCCGCCTGGTGCGGACGATAGACCCGGGCACGCTGCCCGATCCCCGGCGCGGTGCCGACGTCACCGAGCGGGCCCGGGCGCTGGTCCGGGCGGCCGCCGCGCTGCGCGGCTGGCTGCTGGCCGCCACCCCGGAGTCGGACGAGGTGGACGACCCGTACGGCGCACCGATCGGCATGTTCCGCAACTGCGGCGAGGAGATATTCCACGCGGTCGACCCGGTGGTCACCGCGCTCACGGGCGTGTCGGCGCGCCGCTGACGGCCGAACGGCCCCGTCCCGGCGGGCCGGGCGGCGGTGGCGGTCCTACGCTGGATCCACCTCCTCGGTGTCCGGCCGGAGGTGCCCCCACCCGCAGCGCCCGGGAGTCCCACGATGACCGTCACCGATGCCGCGACCGGCCCGACCGAGACGAAGGGGCGTCCACGGGCGTCCGAGGCCCTGTACCGGGCGGATCCGCAGCTGGCGGACCTGCTGGCCGCGGAGGCCGAGCGGCGGGCCGAGACGATCCAGCTGCTGGCGGGGGAGAACCTCACCACCGCGGCCGTCCTGGCGGCGCTCACCGGCCCGCTGATCGACAAGTACGCCGAGGGCTACCCGGGCCGCCGGCACCACACGGGCTGCGCGCTGGCGGACGCCGCCGAGCTGCTGGCGATCGACCGGGCCCGCGAGCTGTTCGCCGCCCCGCACGCCAACGTCCAGCCCCGGTCGGCGACTTCGGCGATGCTGGCGGCGTACGCGGCGCTGCTGCGGCCCGGTGACGGGGTGCTGGCGATGTCGCTGGAGCACGGCGGCCACCTCAGCTGCGGCTCGCGCGCCAACTTCTCCGGCCGCTGGTTCGCCTTCACCGGCTACGGCGTGCGCGAGGACGACGGCCTGATCGACCTCGACCAGGTGCGCGACCTGGCCCGGCAGCACCGCCCCAAGGCGATCGTGGCGGGCTCGATCTCCCACCCCCGGCACCCGGACTGGGCGGCGTTCCGGGAGATCGCCGACGAGGTGGACGCCTACCTGATCGCCTCCGCCGCGCAGACCACGGGTCTGGTCGCGGCCGGGGTGGCGCCGTCCCCGGTGCCGTACGCGGACGTCACCGTCGCGGCGACCCACAAGCTGCTGCGCGGCCCGCGCGGCGGGCTGCTGCTGTGCACGGCGGAGCTGGCCGAGCGGATCGACCGCGCGGTGTTCCCGTTCAGCCAGGGCGGCGCGGCGATGAACGAGGTGGCCGGCAAGGCGGTGGCCCTCGCGGAGGCCTCGACGCCCGCTTACCGGGCGTACGCGGAGCGGACGGTGTCCGGGGCGCGGATGCTCGCCGTGGGGCTCGCAGAGGCCGGTGTGCGCCCTCTGACGGGCGGTACCGACACCCACCTGGTGACGGCCGACGTGAGTCCGCTCGGCGTGACCGGAGCGGAGGCCGAGCGGCGCTGCGCGGCCGCCGGACTGCTGCTCGGCAAGTGCGCACTGCCGTTCGACCCTGCGCCGCCGACCGAGGCCTCCGGGATCCGGCTCGGGACGGGCACCGTGACCAGCCAGGGGATGGGCGAGGGGGAGCTGTCGGAGATCGCCGCGTTGATCGCACGGGTGCTCGCCGGGGGCGCAGTGGCGCCCGTCGCGGAGCGCGTGCGGGAACTCGCGCTGGCCTTCGCCGATCGGGGCTGACCGCGATCGGTCCCCGGGCATCGGGATCTCCTACCCGGGAGAGCGAACCGCGATGCACGTACCCGGCGTCCGACTCAATAAGGTGTGTGCCGTGGCGACGCACCTCGAACCCCGGGAAGACAGGGGAGTACCTTCGGTATCTCCCCGTTCGACAGTGATGCAGGAGGCCAGTGGTGCGTGAGTATCTGCTGGTGCTGTTCTGCACCGCCGCCGTCACCTACCTGCTCACCGGCCCGGTCCGGAAGTTCGCCATTGCGGCCGGCGCCATGCCGCCGGTGCGCGCCCGCGACGTGCACCGCGAGCCCACGCCGCGGCTCGGCGGCATCGCGATGTTCGGCGGGCTCTGCGCGGGCATCCTGGTCGCCTCGCAACTCGACAACCTGAGCAAGGTGTTCAACCAGAGCACCGACATCCGCGCGCTGCTGTCCGGCGCCGGGATCATGTGGCTGCTCGGCGTCCTCGACGACAAGTGGGGCGTGGACGCCCTGGTGAAGCTCGGCGGCCAGATGATCGCCGCCGGTGTGATGGTCTGGCAGGGCGTCACGGTGATCACCCTCCCGGTGCCCGGCGTCGGCGCGGTCGCGGTGAGCCCGACCCAGGGCATGGTCATCTCGGTCACCCTGGTCGTCGTCATGGTCAACGCGGTGAACTTCATCGACGGCCTGGACGGTCTGGCCGGCGGCATGGTCTGCATCGCCGCGATCGCGTTCTTCCTGTACAGCTACCGGCTCTGGTACGGCTACGCGATCACCGACGCGGCCCCCGCCGTGCTGTTCAGCGTGCTGCTGATCGGCATGTGCCTGGGCTTCCTGGCGCACAACATGCACCCCGCGCGGATCTTCATGGGCGACTCCGGCTCGATGATGCTGGGCCTGATGCTGGCCGTCGCCGCGATCTCCATCACCGGCCGGGTCGACCCGGACCTGATCAACAACGAGACCGGTTCGCAGACCGCCACGGTGCACGCCCTGGTGCCGATCTACATCCCGCTGCTGCTGCCGCTGACGGTCATCGCGCTGCCGCTGGCCGACCTGCTGCTCGCCGTGGTGCGCCGCACCTGGGCCGGCCAGTCGCCGTTCGCCGCGGACAAGCGCCACCTGCACCACCGCTTGCTGCAGGTCGGCCACTCGCACAGCCGGGCCGTGCTGATCATGTACTTCTGGGCCGCGCTGATCGCCTTCGGCTCGGTGGCCTTCTCGGTCACCAACACCGGCCGCGCCGTGGTCCTGACGCTCGCCGGGCTCTGCCTGCTCGGCCTGGTGGTGCTGCTCACCCCGCGGTTCCGGCCGCGCGCCCCGCGGGCGGTGCAGTCCTTCGTCCCGCCGCGGTACCGCCGCCGTCCCACCGGTCCGATGGCCGAACTGTCGGCGAAGGACAAGCAACTTCTGGGTGAAGCGAGTCGGGACTCCTCCGAGCGCGCCGACCACGGCCCCACCGCCGGCGGCCGTCGCTGACAGGGGAGTTGACGATCCGTCAACTGGCCTCATCCATACGGTGGATTCGCTGCGCCGTTGGTGTGACAGGTGCCACACATTCATGGTAAAGCTCTCATCAAATAGTTTGTGATACCGTTCACGAGTACCGAGAACACGCCGAAAGACCTGACAGGTGGATGACTTCCGTCCCTGTCGGTCTCCCTCGACGGGCCCGCCGTTCCAGCGGGCGGCCCGACGGCGATGCCTCGGTCGGTGTCACTCACCACCGTCTGTGCCCGTCCCCCCGCCACTCGACATGCCGCCGGAGCTGCCGACATGCCGTCCACCGACGCCCGGATCCTCCGAGGCGCCGCGATTCCCACTGCGGTCGCCGGGATCATCGCCATGGCGATCTCGTTCGCCGTCGCCGGTGGGAAGGGGCTGCTCGGCGCCCTCTTCGGCGCTCTGCTCGTGATGGCGTTCTTCAGCTCGGGCCAGGTCGCGCTCGACCGGCTGACCAGGTCGAACCCGCACATCATGATGGCCGCGGCGCTCCTGGTGTACACCACGCAGATCCTGCTGGTCGGCATCGTCCTGGCGGTCTTCAAGGACACCGACCTGTTCAACCGGCAGGCGTTCGCCTTCACGCTGCTGGGTTGCGCGCTGATCTGGACGGGCTTCCAGGTGCGCGGTGCGCTCAAGGCCAAGACCTTCTACGTCGACCCCGACGCCTCGGAAAAGAAGGGCGACAAGCCCTCCGACTCCGGACGTCAACAGTGACGAGGCCCGACTGTCCCCCCAACGAGGGGGGCGGTGTTTATGCCGCACTGACGGCCTGCTATCGTCCGTCGCAACAACGGAGTACGGGAAGAGGCCTGGTCTGTCCGGACAGCGGACCGATCGCCCCCCGGACCCGCGCAGTCTTCGATGATCCCGCAGCAGCGCAGCGCGCAGCCGTGCGGGGTCGGCGAGAAACCCATCAAGTTCCAGTGCCGCTCCGTGGCCGCAGGCCACGCCGACACACCGAGGTTGCCGTATCCATGCGTCACGACGAAGGAGTCCGTGGTGAGTGCTGAACTCACGTCCCTCGCCTCAGGCAGTTGCCACTTCGGGGACGCTGGCTGCGGCTTCCCGGCCCCGGGTCTGAACGAATTCGACTTCAAGCCGATCTTCACCATCGGCAGCTTCTACTTCAACAAGCCGATGCTGCTGTCGATGGTCGTCGCGGTGCTGGTGATCGTCTTCTTCTGGGCCGCCTTCGCCAAGCCGCGCCTGGTCCCCGGCAAGCTGCAGCTGGTCGGTGAGATCGGCTACGACTTCGTCAAGCGCTCCATCGTGCTCGAGACGATCGGCAAGAAGGGCGAGAAGTACGTCCCGATGCTGGTCTCGATGTTCTTCTTCATCTGGTTGATGAACATCATGTCGGTCATTCCGTTCGCGCAGTTCCCGGTGACGGCGGCGATCGCGTTCCCGGCCGGCCTCGCGGCGGTCGTGTGGGTCACCTACATGACGCTGACCTTCAAGAAGCACGGCTTCGTCGGCGGTTTCAAGAACCTCTGCTGGCCCTCGGGCATCCCCGGCTGGGTCATGTTCATCCTGGTGCCGATCGAGTTCTTCTCGAACATCTTCGTGCGCCCCTTCACGCTCGCGGTCCGAGCCTTCGCGAACATGTTCGCCGGCCACCTGCTGATCGTGATGTTCTCCATCGCCTCCTGGTACCTGCTCAGCCCGACCCTGGGCGCGCTGTACGGCTCGGCCTCGTTCGTCGTCGCCGTCGCGCTGACCGCCTTCGAGCTGCTGGTCCAGTTCCTGCAGGCCTACATCTTCGTGATGCTGGCCAGCAGCTACATCGCCGGTGCCCTCGAAGAGTCGCACTGAGCCAGGGGGCCCCGGCCCCTCCTGAACCAACCTCCCGGATCGCCCGGTGGCCAATCACCACCGGTTCACCACCCTGCAAAGGACAACGTCAATGAGCATCCTCGCTGAGGGCACTGTCTACGGTTCCGTCGCCTCCATCGGCTACGGCCTCGCCGCCATCGGCCCCGGCATCGGCGTCGGTCTGATCTTCGGCAACGGTGTCCAGGCGATGGCCCGTCAGCCCGAGGCTGCCGGCCTCATCCGTTCCAACATGTTCATCGGCTTCGCGCTGACCGAGGCGCTCGCCCTCATCGGCATCGTCATGCCGTTCGTCTTCGGCAACAAGTAATCCTGCCGCAGACCCTTTCGAGGAAGGTCCAGATATGAGCATCGTGGCTCAGCTCGCGGCCGAGGAGAAGATGAACCCTCTCCTCCCCAACTGGCCCGAGATCATCATCGGCCTGCTCTGCTTCTTCATCGTCTTCGGTCTGCTCGGCAAGAAGCTCCTTCCCAGCATCGAGAAGGTGCTGTCGGAGCGCCGGGACGCCATCGAGGGCGGCATGGAGCGTGCCGAGGCCACTCAGGCCGAGGCCCAGGCCGTGCTTGAGCAGTACCGTGCCGAGCTTTCCGAGGCGCGCCACGAGGCCGCCCGCATCGTCGAGCAGGCTCGCGAGCAGGGCGCTGCCCAGCTGGCGGAGATGCGCGAGGAGGGCCAGCGTCAGCGCGAGGCCATCGTCGCCGCCGGTCACGCCCAGATCGAGGCTGACAAGAAGCAGGCGACTGCCGCCCTGCGCCAGGACGTGGGCTCGCTGGCCACCCAGCTGGCGTCCCGCATCGTGGGTGAGTCCCTGGAGGACCACGCCCGGCAGAGCGGTGTGATCGACCGCTTCCTGGATGAGCTGGAGGCCAAGGCCGCCGTTGCTCAGGGTGCGGCCAAGTGATCGGCGCCAGCCGTGAGGCCCTCGCCGCCGGCCGGCAGAACCTGGAGAGCCTGACCGACTCCACCTCGGTGGACGCGGCCAAGCTCGCCGAGGAGCTCACCGCCGTCACGGCCGTGCTGGACCGTGAGGTGTCGCTGCGCCGCGTCCTGACCGACCCGTCCCGGTCGGGCCAGGACAAGGCCCAGCTGGTCAGCTCGCTGCTGACCGGCCAGGTCTCCGGCGAGGCCGTGGACCTGGTCTCCGGACTGGTCCGCTCCCGCTGGTCGGGCTCGCGCGACCTGGTGGACGCGACCGAGCAGCTCGCCGCGTACGCCGAGATCATCGCCGCGGACCGGACCGGCGCCCTGGACGACGTCGAGGACGAGCTCTTCCGCTTCGGTCGGGTGGTGAGCGGCTCGCACGAGCTGCGCGCCGCGCTGACCGAGCCGAAGGCCGGTGCCGTCGCGAAGGCCGAGCTGATCAAGAAGCTGCTCGGCGGCCGCGCCAACGCCGGCACCGTCCGGCTGGTCACCGCCCTCGTCAACGCGCCGCGTGGCCGTAGCCTGGAGCAGGGCCTCGAGTCCTACTCGAAGCTCGCCGCCGCTCGCCGTGGCCGCGTGGTGGCCCTGGTCACCACCGCGGTGCCGCTGTCGGACACCCAGAAGGAGCGCCTGTCCGGTGCTCTGGGCCGGATGTACGGCCGCCAGGTCCACCTGAACATCGACGTCGACCCCGAGGTCGTCGGCGGCGTCCGGGTGCAGATCGGCGACGAGATCATCAACGGCACCGTGTCGAGCCGCCTTGAGGGCGCTCGCCAGTCGCTCGAAGGCTGAGCACCGACGCAGCACATCCGACCCTCGGTCGGGAAACCGGCTCCCCAAGGAGCCGGCACATCGTACGGCCGGTTCGGAAGACCCGGCCGAGAGTCGAATACTTGCGGCCCTCAATGGCGGGCCGAGGATCGCAAACTAGGAGAGCAGGGAAGCCTGATGGCGGAGCTTACGATCCGTCCGGAGGAAATCCGGGACGCGCTGGCCGACTTTGTCCAGTCGTACCAGCCGGACGCCGCTTCTGTGGAAGAGGTCGGCACGGTCACTGACGCGGCGGACGGCATCGCGCATGTCGAGGGCCTGCCCTCGGTCATGGCGAACGAGCTGCTGAAGTTCGAGGACGGCACGCTCGGCCTCGCGCTGAACCTCGACACCCGCGAGATCGGTGTCGTCGTCCTCGGTGAGTTCGGCGGCATCGAAGAGGGCCAGACCGTGCGCCGCACCGGCGAGGTCCTCTCGGTTCCGGTCGGCGACGGCTACCTCGGCCGCGTCGTGGACCCGCTGGGCAACCCGATCGACGGCCTCGGCGACATCGCCGCCAGCGGTCGCCGCGCCCTGGAGCTGCAGGCCCCCGGCGTCATGGCCCGCAAGTCGGTCAAGCAGCCGCTGCAGACCGGCATCAAGGCCATCGACGCGATGACCCCGATCGGCCGCGGCCAGCGCCAGCTGATCATCGGCGACCGCCAGACCGGCAAGACCGCGGTGGCCGTCGACACGATCATCAACCAGCGCGACAACTGGCGCTCGGGCGACCCGGAGAAGCAGGTCCGCTGCATCTACGTCGCCGTGGGCCAGAAGGGCTCCACCATCGCGTCCGTCCGCGGCGCCCTGGAGGAGGCCGGCGCGCTGGAGTACACCACCATCGTGGCTGCTCCCGCCTCCGACCCGGCCGGCTTCAAGTACCTCGCCCCGTACACCGGTTCGGCCATCGGCCAGGAGTGGATGTACGACGGCAAGCACGTCCTGATCATCTTCGACGACCTGTCGAAGCAGGCCGAGGCCTACCGCTCCGTCTCCCTGCTGCTGCGCCGCCCGCCGGGCCGCGAGGCCTACCCGGGTGACGTCTTCTACCTGCACTCCCGCCTGCTGGAGCGCTGCGCCAAGCTGAACGACGCCCTCGGCGGCGGCTCGATGACCGGTCTGCCGATCATCGAGACCAAGGCCAACGACGTCTCGGCGTACATCCCGACCAACGTCATCTCGATCACCGACGGCCAGTGCTTCCTGGAGTCCGACCTGTTCAACGCCGGCATCCGCCCGGCCGTGAACGTCGGCATCTCGGTCTCCCGCGTCGGTGGCTCCGCCCAGATCAAGGCCATGCGCTCGGTCGCCGGCCGTCTGCGTCTGGACCTCGCCCAGTACCGCGAGCTGGAGGCCTTCGCCGGCTTCGGCTCCGACCTGGACGCGGCCTCCAAGGCCCAGCTGGAGCGCGGTGCGCGCATGGTCGAGCTGCTGAAGCAGGGCCAGTACCAGCCGTTCCCGGTCGAGGAGCAGGTCGTCTCCATCTGGGCCGGCACCACCGGCAAGCTGGACGACGTCCCGGTCGCCGAGATCCGCCGCTTCGAGCGCGAGTTCCTGGACCACGTCCGCCTGCAGCACAAGGACCTGCTCGCCGGCATCGTCGAGACCGGTCTGCTGGCCGACGGCACCGTCGACGCCCTCACCGGCGCGATCGAGGCCTTCAAGCAGGGTTACCAGACCGCCGACGGCAAGCTGCTCTCCGAGCAGGCCTGAGTCCGGTAGCGAGGGAAAGGACGTAACGACCCATGGGAGCACAGCTTCGGGTCTACAAGCGCCGGATCCGCTCTGTCACCGCGACGAAGAAGATCACCAAGGCGATGGAGATGATCTCCGCGGCGCGCATCGGCAAGGCGCAGCGCGCGGTGGCGGCCTCCGCTCCGTACGCCGATGAGCTCACCCGGGCGGTGACGGCGGTGGCCACCCGGTCCAACGCCAAGCACCCGCTCACCACCGAGAACCCGAACGCCAAGCGCGCGGCCGTCCTGCTGATCACGGCGGACCGCGGCCTGGCCGGCGGTTACTCGTCCAACGCCATCAAGGCCTCGCTGACGCTCTCCGAGCGCCTGCGCGGCGAGGGCAAGGACGTCGTGACCTACATCGTCGGTCGGAAGGGTCTGTCGTACTACACCTTCCGCAACCTGGCGGTGGGGAACTCGTGGACGGGCTTCTCGGACAAGCCGACCTACGGCGACGCGAAGACGGTGGCGGCCGAGCTGATCGAGGCCTTCACGGCCGAGACCGGCGGCGTGGACGAACTCCACGTGGTCTCGACCGAGTTCGTGTCCATGCTGACGCAGGACGCGGTCGCGGCGCGGCTGCTGCCGCTGAAGCTGGACGAGGTCCAGCTCAGCGACCAGACGCCGGCCAAGTCGGAGATCTTCCCGCTGTACGACTTCGAACCGTCGGCGGAGGGCGTGCTCGACGCGCTGCTGCCGCGGTACGTCGAGAGCCGGATCTACAACGCGCTGCTGCAGTCGGCTGCTTCCGAGCACGCCGCCCGCCGCCGCGCGATGAAGAGCGCGACGGACAACGCCGGCGAGCTCATCAAGTCGCTCACGCGGCTTGCCAACTCGGCCCGTCAGGCCGAGATCACCCAGGAAATCAGCGAGATCGTCGGCGGCGCCAACGCCCTCGCCGACGCTAGCCGCGGGAGCGAATGAGTATGACCACCACTGTTGAGCCGACCACGGCGACGGGCCGCGTCGCGCGGGTCATCGGCCCGGTCGTCGACGTGGAGTTCCCCGTCGACGCGATTCCGGACATGTTCAACGCCCTGCACGTCGAGGTGGACAACCCCGACGGCACGGGCAAGAAGACCCTCACCCTCGAGGTCGCCCAGCACCTCGGCGACGGCCTGGTCCGCGGCATCTCGATGCAGCCGACCGACGGCCTGGTCCGCGGTTCGCAGGTCACCGACACCGGTTCCGCGATCTCGGTGCCGGTCGGCCAGATCACCAAGGGCAAGGTGTTCAACGCCCTCGGTGACGTGCTGAACGTCGACAAGGCGGAGTTCGACAAGCAGGTCGAGGTCCGCTGGCCGATCCACCGCAAGGCCCCCGAGTTCAAGGACCTCGAGTCCAAGACCGAGATGTTCGAGACCGGCATCAAGGTCATCGACCTGCTCACCCCGTACGTCACGGGTGGCAAGATCGGTCTGTTCGGTGGTGCCGGTGTCGGCAAGACCGTTCTGATCCAGGAGATGATCTACCGCGTCGCCGAGAACTTCGGTGGTGTGTCGGTGTTCGCCGGTGTCGGCGAGCGCACCCGTGAGGGCAACGACCTCATCGACGAGATGGTCGACTCGGGCGTCCTGGACAAGACCGCGCTGGTCTTCGGCCAGATGGACGAGCCGCCGGGCACCCGTCTGCGCGTCGCGCTCTCCGCGCTGACCATGGCGGAGTACTTCCGTGACGTCGAGAAGCAGGACGTGCTCCTCTTCATCGACAACATCTTCCGGTTCACCCAGGCCGGTTCCGAGGTGTCGACCCTGCTCGGCCGCATGCCCTCCGCGGTGGGCTACCAGCCGAACCTGGCCGACGAGATGGGCCTCCTGCAGGAGCGCATCACCTCGACCCGCGGTCACTCGATCACCTCGATGCAGGCGATCTACGTCCCCGCGGACGACCTGACCGACCCGGCGCCGGCCACCACCTTCGCCCACCTGGACGCGACGACCGTTCTGTCGCGCCCGATCTCGGAGAAGGGCATCTACCCGGCCGTCGACCCGCTGGACTCCACGTCCCGCATCCTCGACCCGCGGTACATCACGGCGACCCACTACGAGACGGCCGTCCGTATCAAGGGGATCCTGCAGAAGTACAAGGACCTCCAGGACATCATCGCCATCCTCGGTATGGACGAGCTGTCCGAAGAGGACAAGATCACGGTGCACCGTGCCCGTCGCATCGAGCGCTTCCTCTCGCAGAACACCTACGTGGCGAAGCAGTTCACCGGTGTCGAGGGCTCGACCGTGCCGCTGTCCGAGACCATCGAGGCCTTCAACTCGATCGCGGACGGCAAGTACGACTCCGTCCCGGAGCAGGCCTTCTTCATGTGCGGTGGCATCGAGGACCTCGAGAAGAACGCCGCCGAGCTGGCGAAGAAGTAATCGCGGCCGGTAGCAGCTGAGTGACCGTGAGGGGTGGGCCCCAACCCTGGGACCCACCCCTCGCGTCGCATCGGCTGTGATTCCGGTCAAATCCGCGCCGCCGGTTTCATGCCGGAGGCACGGGGCCGTTATTCTTACCGAAACTCCCGAGTAATCGGGGGTTGCATGAGCCTAGGAGCCCACGTTGGCTGAGCTGCACGTCGAGCTGGTCGCAGCCGACCGCAAGGTGTGGTCCGGTGCGGCCACCATCGTCGTCGCCCGTACGGCCTCCGGTGACACCGGCATCATGCCGGGCCACACCCCGGTGCTGAGCGTGCTGGAGACCGGCCCGGTCACCATCCGCACGGTGGACGGCGGAACCGTCATCGCCGCGGTGCACGGCGGCTTCATCTCCTTCGCCGACAACAAGCTGTCTCTGCTCGCGGAGATCGCCGAGCTGGCGGACGAGATCGACGTCGCGCGCGCCGAGCGCGCACTGGAGCAGGCCAAGTCGGACCTGGACGCGCACGCCGAGCGGCGCGCCGAGATCCGTCTGTTCGCGGCGCGCGGCCTCAAGGCCCACGCCTGAGTGTGCCGGACCCCGGCTTAGCGGGGTCGACCGACGGTCCCGGGGACGCGCGAGCGTGACCCCGGGACTGTCGTCGTAGTTGGTAGGTCAGCGCGGTCGCTTGATACGACCGCTACGGGGAACGCGGGTAGCGAGGAGGTAGGTGAGCATGGTCCTCGCGCTTGTGGTGTGTGCGGCGGTCGTGGCATTGGGTGTGATCGGCCTGGTGGCCTTCGCCGTCCGCCGCCGCCTGATCCAGCGGGTCGGCGGCACGTTCGACTGCAGTTACCGGCTCAAAATGCCGGCGGACGCCTCGACGCAGCCCGACCTCGACGAGAACGGCAAACCCACCTCAGCCCCGGTCCCCCCGACCGACGGCAAGGGGTGGGTTTTTGGTATCGGCCGGTACAGCGGCGACTCGATCGAGTGGTTCCGGGTCTTCTCGTACGCCCCCCGTCCGCGCAAGGTGCTGCCGCGCCGGGAGATCGAGGTGCTCGGCCGGCGCTACCCCGAGGGGCAGGAGGAGCTGGCCCTGCTCTCCGGCTCGGTGGTGCTGCGCTGCCTGCACAACGGGGCGCCGCTGGAGCTGGCGATGAGCGAGGACGCGCTGACCGGCTTCCTGGCCTGGCTGGAAGCCGCCCCGCCCGGGCAGAGGGTCAACGTCGCGTAGCGGCGAGGCCCTCGGGGTGGGGGTACCTCCCGGCCGGAGGCTGGGGTGGGGGTACCTCCCGGCCGGAGGCTGGGGGAGGTCGACGTCGCGTAGCGGTGGGAAGGTGACCTCCGCGTGGGGTTAACGCCGCCTAACCGGCCCGGCTAGGGTGGCCGCATGGTCAATCTGACGCGCATCTACACCCGTACCGGCGACGACGGCACCACCGCGCTCGGCGACATGAGCCGGACCACCAAGACCGATCCGCGGCTGATCGCCTACGCCGACACCAACGAGGCGAACGCGGCGATCGGGGTGGCCCTCGCGGTCGGGCAGCTGGCCGATGACGTGGCGGCGGTGCTGGTGCGGGTCCAGAACGACCTGTTCGACGTCGGTGCCGATCTGTCCACCCCGGTGGTCGAGGACCCGAAGTACCCGCCGCTGCGGGTGCTGCAGTCCTACGTCGACCGGCTGGAGGGGGACTGCGACCACTACCTGGAGCAGGTCGAGAAGCTGCGCAGCTTCATCCTGCCCGGCGGTACGGCCGGCGCGGCTTACCTGCATCTGGCCTGCACGGTGGTGCGGCGGGCCGAGCGCTCGACCTGGGCGGCTATCGCGGAGCACGGGGACACCGTCAACCCGCTGACCGCGAAGTACCTCAACCGGCTCTCCGACCTGCTGTTCATCCTCGCCCGGGTGGCCAACAAGGAGCGCGGCGACGTGCTCTGGGTGCCCGGCGAGAACCGCTAGGACCCGGCGGGTCCGGCCTTCCCCGTGACCGTCCCGGTGGCCTTCCGGCCGCCCTGGTCGCTGCCCTGGTCGCCGCCCTGGTCGTCGGTCTGCTCGCCGCCGTGCTCGACGACCCGGCCGTTCTCGACCGGGACACCGGCCGGCGGCTCCTTGGGCCACAGCGAGTAGCAGCCGGCCACGATCAGGTTGACCACGGCGGCGATGCCCAGCTTGAGGTACCACTGCAGGAACGTGCCGTAGTGCGCGGAGCCCGCGGAGAGCGGCACGAGCAGGGTGATCAGGGTGAGCGTGATCGCGGCGGAGACCACGGTGCGGCCGGCGATCCGCCACTCGTGCGCGGTCCGCTCCGGGCCGTACTTCGGCGAGGGCAGCGGCTTGGGGCCGCCGGCGAAGCGGTGCAGGAAGTGCGCGTCGGCCCAGCGGACCAGCGAGGGGCCGTAGCCGACCGAGAACCCGGTGTAGCTCGCGGCGAGCGCGTGGGTCCAGCTCGCCTCGGCGCCGCCGCGCAGGTCGAGCACGGCCAGCGCGTACAGGGCGAGGTCGACCGCCGGAAGGCCGAACAGCAGCACGGTGCCGGTGCGGCGCCACCGCAGCAGGTAGCGGGCGGAGAGGGCCAGGCCGAGCACGATCCACCAGGAGATCTCGGCCGCGGCGATGAGTGTGACGATCACGTTCTGCTCCAGGACGTTCGGCGGTGCGTCCAGCCTCGTGCGCGGGTGCGCCGGTGTCGTCGTCGCGCGGTGCCGTCCGGGTCTGCACCTTTCGATGTAGCGGTCTCCTCCGCGGACCGGAGCCGGGCGGGCCGCCGGGGATGGTGAGATGGGGGTGTGCTCGTTCCGTCCCTCTCCCCGCGCCGGCTCGACCAGCTGATCGCCCTCTGCGGGCTGCTCGGCGGCACCGTGCTCATCGTCTTCCGCGCGTACGAGAACGCCGACCGCGTGCCGCTGTGGGCGGTGGTGCTGCCGATGCTGGTGATGGCCGGGCTGGAGCTGTGCCGACGCACCAGGCCGGTGCTCGCGGTGTCGCTCGGCGGGGTGGCCTTCGCGGCCAGCCTGTTCACCGGCAGCCTGCTGGCGACCCTGATCATGTACACCGACCTGCTGTACGCGGCGGTGATCTACGGCAGTGCCCGGATGTCGCGGGTGCTGCACCTGACCGGCGGTTCGACCGTCCTGGCGCTCTCCAGCCTGGCCTGGTACGCCGGCGGGACCGCTGCCGGGCTGCTGATCGCGGTGGTCAGTTCGCTGGTCTTCCTGGGGCCGGTGTGGACCGGCGACGTGGTGCGCAAGCACCGGCAGGAGGCGGAGACCGAGCGGCTGCGGGCGGAACAGACCGCGCTGCTCTCGGAGATGGACCGGCGCGAGGCGGTCGGCGCGGAACGGGCGCGGATGGCACGGGAGTTGCACGACGTGGTGGCCAACCACCTGTCGGCGATCGCGATCCACGCCACCGGCGCGCAGTCCGTCGCCAAGCGCCGGAGCCTGCCCGCGGACGATCCGCTGGTGGAGGTGCTGGCGGTGATCCGGGAGAACAGCGTCCAGGGATTGGCCGAAATGCGTCGCATGATCGGACTGCTCCGGGACAGCGGCGGCGGAGAGGTCGACGAGTCGTACGCGGCGCCCGACCTGGCGGCGGTGGACGCCCTGCTGGCGAAGGCCCGGGCGGCCGGCCAGGACGTCGGGCTGGACTTCGAACTCGCCGAGCACGGCGAGCGCGGGGACGTCCCGGTGCCGGTCGGGCTGGCCGCGTACCGGATCGTCCAGGAGTCGCTGACCAACGCGCTCAAGCACGCCGGGCCCGGACTGGTCCGGCTGCGACTGGAGTTCGGGCCGCAGGAGCTGCGGATCACCGTCGACAGCCCGTACCGCGGCGGGCCGGGCCGCGGCCTGCCCGGCGCCCGGGCCGGCCTGGTGGGCATGGGGGAGCGGGCCGGGCTGCTCGGCGGCAGCTTCGAGGCCGGGCCGAAGGACGGGTACTGGAGCGTGCGCGCGGTGTTGCCGCGGGCGCAGGGAAGCGAGGGGCGGGCATGACGATCCGGGTGCTGGTGGCGGAGGACCAGGCGGCGGTACGGGCGGCGCTGGTGATGATCCTGCGGGCCGAGCCCGAGTTCGAGGTGGTCGGGCAGGCCGCCGACGGCGAGGAGGCGGTCCGGCTGGCGCTGGAGCTGCGGCCGGACGTGGTGCTGATGGACGTGCAGATGCCCCGGCTGGACGGCGTCTCGGCGACCCGCGAGGTGGTCGCGGCCGGGGCCGCCCAGGTGCTGGTGCTGACCACCTTCGACCTGGACGAGTACGTCTACGGCGCGATGCGGGCCGGCGCGGCCGGGTTCCTGCTCAAGGACCTGGAGGCGGACACCCTGGTCGAGGGCATCCGGACGGTGGCGCGCGGGGACGGCATGCTGGCGCCCTCGGTGACCAGGCGCCTGATCGGGACCTTCGCCCGCCCGGGGCGGCAGGTCGGGCCGGAGGCCCGGGAGGCGGTGGCCGGGTTGACCGTCCGTGAGCGGGAGGTGCTGGCCTGCATCGGGGCGGGGCTGTCCAACGGGGAGATCGCGGCCCGGCTGACGATGGCGGAGGCGACCACGAAGACGCACGTCAGCCGGATCCTGGCGAAGCTGCGGCTGCGCAGCCGGGTGCAGGCGGCGATCCTGGCCCAGGACCTCGGCCTGACCGTCTGACCGGCTACTTGGGCGGCTGACCAGGTCGGTTGCAGATCACACTCTCGATTGCTATTGCGTGAGGCACTTGGGCACTAGAGTCCGGCAGAGCGTGCGGAGCGAGTGGACCCATGGAACCGCGCGCTCCGCGAAAGCGGCTGCCGGGCGCGAGCGCGGCAGGAGAATCGAGCGGTGCGGCTCAACGGCGGTCACCCCTGCCCTGAGTCGCCTTCAGGGCCCGCCCGCGGGGCGGCGACGGCATCGGGAGACCCAGCCATGAGCAATGCGTCCAGCAAGCAGATCGCCGTGATCGGTGCCGGCCTGATGGGCGCCGGCATCGCCCAGGTGTCCGCGCAGGCCGGCCACCCGGTGGTGCTGCGGGACGTCACCGAGGAAGCGCTGCAGCGCGGCCTCGCGGGCATCCGCGCCTCGTACGACAAGTTCGTCGCCAAGGGCAAGCTGAGCGCCGAGGACGCCGAGGCCGCGCTGGGCCGGATCACCACCACCACCGACCTGGGCGCCGTCGCCGAGGCCGACATCGTGGTCGAGGCCGTGTTCGAGAACCTGGACGTCAAGGAGGGCGTGTTCCGCGAGCTGGACAAGCTCGCCAAGGACGGCGCCGTCCTGGCCTCCAACACCTCCGCCATCCCGATCACCCGGATCGCCGCCGTCACCCAGCGGCCGGAGTCGGTCGTCGGCGTCCACTTCTTCTCGCCCGTCCCGATGATGAAGCTGGTCGAGCTGGTCCGCGGCTACAAGACCAGCGACGAGGCGATGGCCGCCGCCCGTGCCTACGCCGAGGGCGTCGGCAAGGAGGTCGTGGTGGTCAACCGCGACGTGGCCGGCTTCATCACCACCCGCCTGATCACCGCGCTGGTCATCGAGGCCGCCAAGCTGTACGAGTCGGGCGTCGCCACCGCCGAGGACATCGACACCGCCTGCCGCCTGGGCTTCGGCCACGCCATGGGTCCGCTGCAGACCGCCGACCTGACCGGCGTGGACATCCTGCTGCACGCCGCCCGCAACATCTACACCGAGACCCAGGACGAGAAGTTCGCCGCCCCGGAGATCATGGCCCGCATGGTCACCGCCGGTGACCTCGGCCGCAAGAGCGGCCGCGGCTTCTACCCGTACGAAGGCAAGTGACCCGACCGGGTCGAACGGCCCGGCAGGCCGTGCGATCGACGCATCGCACGGCCCGCCGGGCCGGGTGAGTTTCCTCACGCCGGGTGCCGCAGACGGGTGATTTGGGCGGTAATCGAGCGTAGGTGTGGAGACTTCCTGCGTATATTCCCTCGGACGAGTGAAGTTGCTTCAGATCCGGCCGGAACCAGCAACCTGCGGAGCAGGTTCGCCGTCAGATGAGGGAACCCGGCATTCCGACCGGGTCCGGGCGTGGGGCCGCGGCCCGCCCGGACACGCACCCCGCTCCCGCACCCGGTACGGCCGGGGCGGACCCACCCCGCACCCGGCCGTCCAGGCGAAGGAGGAGAGCATGCGCATCACCGGCGACCACACGGCGCTGGCCATCGAAGGCCGCCTCGACGTGCGCACCGCCGCCGACGCGCGCGCCCAGCTGCACCAGGCCGTGGACGGCGGCCTCGGCGACCTCGTGCTCGACCTCGCCCGACTGGAGTTCTGGGACGCCACCGGCCTCGGTGTGATCATGGGAACCCACCGGCGGGCGGGCCGGATCGGCCGCCGGCTTGTGCTGCGCTCCGTCCCGGCCCAGCTGCAGCGACTGCTGGTGGCCACCAAGCTGCACCGCATCCTCGCCGTCGACGGCGGCATCGCCGAGCCGTACGGCATCGCCCTGTAACGCCTGGTCAGCGCCCCGGAACGCTCCCGGCCCCGGACCGCCCTGCACGGGCGGCCCCGGATGTGCAAGAGTCTGCCCGTCAGAAGACGGCCGCCGGGGCAGCCCCAGGACCGCCCGCGGCCGCGACCGGGACGTCAGCCGGTCGGCGCGGGACGCCGGCGGCCGAGCACGATGCGGAGCAGAACGTGGCACAGCCATCCGGGGAGTTCCGGCAGGAGGCCGCCCGCACCCGCGGCGGCGAACTGGTCTCCGGCGGCCTGCTGGTGGGCGTCGGCGCCCCGGACGGCTCCGAAGCCCGGCCCTGCCCCGACGAGTGGCGGCCCCGCCCGCGTCGGATCGAGCGCAGCGAACCCGCCCGCGGCCCGGTCGGCGGCGTCGGCCGCGCGGTCGGCCCGCTCGCGCTCGGCGCCGGACCGGCCGACATGCCGCTGCTGGACCGCGAGGCGGACATCGCCGAACTGCTCGGCCTGCTCGCCGAGGGCCGCTCGATACGCCTGGTCGGCCAGGCCGGCTCCGGTCGCAGCGCACTGCTGTCGGCCGTCGCCGAGGCCGCCGCCGACCTCGCCCCCGGCGGTGTCGTCCAGCTCTGCGGCCACCGCCGCACCGCCGCCGACCTGCTCCAGGACCTCTTCGCGGCCACCCACCACGCCCCCGGCTACCGCCCCGACCCCGGCCAACTGGCCGCCCACCTCGGCGAGGTCGGCGCGGTCGTGGTGATCGATGCCGCCGAGCACTCCGGCGCCGAACTGGAGCAACTGCTCGCCGCCGCCCCCGGCTGCGCCTTCCTGGTCTCCGTCGCCCCGGACAGCCCGCCGCTGTCGCCCGGCTCCCGGATGCAGGACCACCTCGTCGCCGGGCTCTCCCGCGCCGCCTGCCTCGCCCTCACCGCCCGGCTGGCCGGGCGGCCGCTGGACGTCGCCGAGAAGGCCTGGGCGGTGGACCTCTGGTTCGAGTCCGAAGGCCTGCCGTTGCGCTTCGTCCAGGCCGCCGCGCTGCTGCGCCAGCGGGACGTCGCGGTGGACGCGCTGGTCGCCGCCGAGGACGACCGGATGGACGTCTTCGGCGCGGTCGACGGGCCCGTCCGCGACCCCGACCCGGCGGTCCGCGAGAACGCGCTGCGCGGCACCGTCCCGCTCCCCTCGGTCGCCGAGACCGCCTCACCCGCCGTCAGGCTCGCCGAGGGCCTGAGCGAGCCCGCACAGGCCGTGCTGCGGCTCGCCGTCGCCCTCGGCGGGGAGTGCCCCGCCGCACCGCACCTGCCCGCGCTGATCGACGTCGGCCTCGGCGAGGCCGCCCTCGCCGAACTCGCCGACGCCGGACTGGTGGTGTCCATCGGCGGGCACCACCGGCTGACCGCCGGCGCGCTCGACCTGCTCGTCCCGCACTGGCCGGCCCGCGGCTGTGCGGACGGCGCCGCCCAGCACTTCGCCTGGTGGGTGGGGCACAGTTCGGTGACGCTGGAGCAGATCGCCGCCGAGGCCGAGGTGGTGATCGGCGTCCTGCTCGCCGACCGCACCGCCGGACGCCACGAGGCGGTGGTCCGGCTCGCCCGGGCCGCGGCGCCCGCACTGGCGCTGGCGCTGCGCTGGGGAGCCTGGGAACGGGTGCTGCAGCTCGGCCTGGAGGCGGCCCGCCGGTCCGGCTCGGCGAGCGACCAGGCCTGGTTCCACCACGAGTCGGGCGTGCACGCCTTCTGCGTCCAGCAGCCGTCCCGGGCCGTCGCCGAGCTGGAGACCGCGCTCACCCTGCGGGTGTCCGCGGGCGAGCAGCGCGGGGTCGCCTCGGCGCGCCGGATGCTCGACCTGCTGCGCGCCGAGGGCCGGCAGCTGCCCGCCGCCCCGGCCGCGGCGCCCAGCCGGGCGCCGGTCATCCGCAAGATCGCGGCCCGGGTGCCGGCTCGGCTGAAGTCCAGCCGTCGGCGGCGCGTCCTCGTGGTCTCCACGGTCGTGCTGACCATGGGGGTGCTCGGCACGGCGGTGGCGATGAGCCTCACCGGGCCGGACGAGTACAAGCCGAAGGACCCGCACAGCGGTCGGCTGGACGAGGGCGGCAGCCAGGACGCGCCGTTCCCGCAGCCGTCCGGCAGCACCTCGCCGGGCCCGGCCGGCCCGACGCCGGGCAGCCCGGCGGGACCGAGCGGCAGCCCGGAGCCGACGACGAGCGGCAGCGCGTCGCACTCGGCGAGCGCCTCGCCGTCGAAGAAGCCGAGCTCCTCACCGGGCGCGACCGGGTCCCAGACCCCGCAGCAGCCGCAGCCGACCGTGCCGGGGCAGTCGCCGCCGCCGCAGCCGGGGCCGCCGTCACCGACCCATCAGCCGGGGCCGCAGCCGACGTCGGCCAAGCCGACCACCGGCCCGACCACGCCGAGCCCGACCACCTCGGGGACCGCGACGCCCACCGCCACCGGCGGGCCCAGCCCGTCGGCGTCACCGACGGGCTGACCGGTCAGAACAGCTTGAGCTTGTCGTCGTCGATGCCGCGCAGCTCGTCGTAGTCCAGCACCACGCAGCCGATGCCGCGGTCGGTGGCCAGCACGCGGGCCTGCGGCTTGATCTCCTGCGCGGCGAAGACGCCCTTGACCGGGGCCAACAGCGGGTCCCGGTTGAGGAGTTCGAGGTAACGGGTGAGCTGTTCGACACCGTCGATCTCGCCGCGGCGCTTGATCTCGACGGCCACCGTGGCGCCGTCGGCGTCGCGGCAGAGGATGTCGACCGGACCGATCGCGGTCGGGTACTCGCGGCGGATCAGCGACCAGCCGGCACCGAGCACCTCCATCCGGTCCGCGAGCAGCTCCTGGAGGTGTGCCTCGACGCCGTCCTTGATCAGGCCCGGGTCGACCCCGAGCTCGTGGGACGAGTCGTGCAGCACCTCCTCCAGCGTGATGATGAGCTTCTCGCCGGCCTTGTTCTCCACCGTCCAGACCCCGTCGGCCTCCTTGAGGACGCACGGTGGGGACATCCAGTTGAGCGGCTTGTAGGCGCGGTCGTCGGCGTGGATGCTGACGCTGCCGTCGGCCTTGACCAGGATGAGCCTGGTGGCGGAGGGCAGATGGGCGGAGAGCCGACCGGCATAGTCGACTGAGCAGCGGGCAATTACGAGACGCACGGTCGACCACGCTAGCCCACCGGGGCCAGTTGATGCGATTCCGCGACGGCGGGGTGAAGAAAGCGCGAACCCCGCGAACATTGAGGTCCGGCGGTCCCGTTCCCGCTCGTCGCGGTCTGGCGCCCATCCCATCTGGTCGCTACGTTGTGTGACGGCACGCTTGCGGGATCGCTGTCAACGGGGATGGAGACTTCAGATGAACGATCCGACAGGATCCGGCCAATCTGGTGCACCACGGCGTATTTCCCAAGCAATCCCCAGGAATGACCGGCCTGTTCCGCCGTTGACTGCCACCCTGTTCTGAGCGCGGTCGGTGTTCGGGACGTCACGTCCCGTGCCCGCCGCCGCTGATCGCGAAGGTGCCGGCAACCCCCGTCCCACGGTGTTCCGGACATCACACGCGATGTCGCCCACCCTCACCTGAGCTTGGACTACGCATGACCACCCGGGCGCCGCGCGGGTGGACCGCGAGAGGAGAATCCATGTCGCTCGACGTCTCACCGGCCCTGCTGGAGAAGGCCGAGCGGGGCGAGGTCGACGAGCGGGAATTCGTCGACTGCGTCCGCGTCTCCCTGCCGTACGCCTGGGACCTGATCAGCTCGCTGGTCGCCCAGGCGAAGGTCGACGGCACCGACTTCGCCGACAACCAGGTACCGCCGCCCAGCGAGCAGGCCCGTGGCCAGCTGCTGCGCGCCCTGGCCAGCGATGCCATCCGGGGCGCCCTGCAGCGCCACTTCGGCGTGCGGCTGGCCTTCCAGAACTGTCACCGGGTGGCGGTGTTCCTGCCGTCGGAGGCCAACGAGGCGCGGTTGACGCGCTTCACGTCGGTCCGGGAGCAGCTGCTCAACCAGTCCGAGGAACTGCGGGACTGCTGAGCGGCGGCACCCGTCGCCGCGACGCCGGCCGCCCCCGTCCCCCGGTGCGGGGGGAGGGGCGGCGGCCCGGGCCCGGGGCTCGCGGTTCAGCCCAGCTGGGGCAGGACCTCGGAGCCGAGCCGGGCGATGTTGTGCAGGGTCGCCTCGTGGTCGCCGCTGCCCTCGGCGAGCAGGGCGAACCGGCGGATGCCGGTCCGCTCGGCGGTGGCCAGCAGCCGGTCGGCGCACTGCCGCGGGGTGCCCACCGCGTGCAGGTCGCAGAGGAGTTCGGTGTACTCGCGCGGGTCGCGCATCTTGCGCTCGCGGCCGTCCACGGTGCGGTGGGCGCCGAGCCCGTACTCGAACCAGCCGGGCATCGCGGCGAGCAGGGTGGAGCGGGCCGCCGCGGCGCGGTCGTCGACCTGGGCCACCCCGGCCGCGACGTGCCGACGGGTGACCCGGCGCAGCTGCTCCTCGCTGCGCCCCGCGGCCAGCCACGCGGTGCGGTACAGCTCCAGCATCCGCAGCTTGTCGTCGTCCCCGGAGTGCATGCCGAGCAGCATCGGCAGGCCGCGTTCGGCGGCCAGCTTCACCCCTCCCGGCGAGGTGCAGGCGACCACCACCGGCGGGCCGGCCACCGGCCGCCCGGTGCGGGTGAGTTCCTCGCCGAGGCCCTCGCCCGGGCCGTCCTCGTCCTGGCGCTGGCGCGGGAAGCGCACCGGGCCGGACTGCTCACCGAGCCCGAGCCAGTTGCTCAGCGCGGGCCGCCGCACCGGTTCGCCGGCCCGCGGCACCACCGCCACCTCCGGGAAGCTGAACTGCGGGCCGTCCGCGCCCACCCGGGAGCCGCGCAGCCAGCGCAGCAGCAGGTCCAGCCGCTCCGGGAAGCCGTTCTCGAAGGCGCCCACGCCGTCGCCGAACACGTCCAGGTCGATCCACGGCCCGCCGCGGCCGACTCCGAGCGTGAAGCGCCCGCCGGAGGTGAGGTGCAGCAGCGCCGCCTGTTCGCCGAGCGCCACCGGGTGCCGGGTCGACAGCACGCTGACCGCCGTGCCGACGCCGATCCGGCGGGTGCGGCCGAGCAGCATCGCGGCCAGCGTCGCGGCGTCCGGGCAGACCCCGTACGGGACGAAGTGGTGCTCGGCCAGCCACACGCTGTCCAGGCCCGCCCGTTCGGCCTCGACGGCGGACCGGACGGTGCGCTCCAGCGCCTCGCCGTGGCTCTGCCCGGGGAACTGCGCGGACAGCAGGAACAGACCGACCCGCACCGGCGCGGTGTCCGCGGGCAGGGCCCCGGCGCGCTGCGCCGCGGGCAGCGGCTCGCCCGCGACGGCGGTGACCGGGGGGACGGCGGTCAGGGTCGGTCCGGGGGCGGTCGGCCGGACCCCGGCGGGTCGACGGGTCTCGGCACGGACGTCGGTCTTGGTCATCCTTGGGCCTCCTGGGGTGCGCGCAGGGTCTGCGTGCCCCGCCTGTTCCCCTTGTGGGTATCCGATGTCATGTGCCAATGGCACGCGGAACCCCGAATTTCCCCGATGATCGGGTGGATCTCGGCAAAAACGCCGGGGCGCCGGGCGGGCCCGTGATAGTGGCCATCCGGAGGGCCGACCGGCCGTAGGCTGGAACGGCCCAGAGCCCCGGAAGAGAGGCAGTCCGCCGTGTCGCCGCGCCGCAACCGGATCAAGAGCGCCGCCCCCCGCGAGAGCGCCGAGCCGGCCGCCCCGCTCGGCGGGTCGCTGCGCCGCACCGAGAGCTACCAGGGCGACGACTGGGTGGTCCAGACGGTCGCCGGGACGGCGGGGCGGGCCTACCGCTGCCCGGGCTGCGACCAGGAGATCCCGCCGGGGGTGGGCCACGTGGTGGCCTGGCCGATGCACGGTGCCGGGGTGGACGACCGGCGGCACTGGCACCGCGCGTGCTGGGGAGCGCGGGAGCGCCGGGCCTCCAACGTCCTGCGGGGCCGCGGCGCTCCGCGGTACTGACGCCCCGGGCGGGGCAGGTGCCGGACCGGCTACGCGTCGCGCTTCTTGAGCACCAGCATGCCGCCGAGCAGCGCCGCCGCCGTCCAGGCGAGGCAGATCACGAAGCCGACCCACGGCCCGTACGGCTGGCCGTGCTGCTCGTACACCAGCAGCATCCGCGAGCCCGCGTAGTCCGGGAAGTAGTGCGCCAGGGTCTTGACCTTCGGCACGGCCGAGAGGATCGGCGAGAGCAGGAAGAAGAACGGCACCAGCACGCCGAGGGCGAGCGTCTGGTTGTGCAGCATGGTGGTGACGCCCGCCGAGAACAGGCAGAGCATCGTCAGGTACAGCGCGGCGCCGAACACCGCGCGCAGCACGTGCGGTTCGCCGATCGTGGTGGAGTGCGAGCCGAGCAGCGACTGGCCGACGAAGAAGGTGACGAAGGCGGTCACCAGCGAGACCGCCAGGGCGAGTCCGCCGAGCACCGCAGCCTTGCCGCCGAGCAGGGTGGCGCGCTGCGGGACGGCGGCCAGGGTGACCCGGATCATGCCGGTGCTGTACTCGTTGCCGATCGCCAGCACGCCGAAGACGATGATGGCGAGTTCGCCGAGCATGATGCCGGCGAACGCCGTCCCGGTCGCGTCGAACGGGGACTGCTCGTTGCGGCGGAACTCGGTGAAGTTGTTGTTGGTGAGCAGGGACAGCAGCGCGCCGATGCCGACCGTGACGACGAAGGTCAGCGCGAGCGTCCAGACCGTCGAGCGGACGCTGCGGATCTTCGTCCACTCGGAGCGCAGGATCGCGGGGTAGGACGCCATCTCAGTTCTCCTCCTGCCGTGCCGCGGCGGCCTGCCGGGCGCCGTCCGCCTTCCAGCCGGCGCCCCAGGCGCCGGGTGCCCCGGCCGCGTCACGGTCGGGTCCACTGCCCGCGTGGTACTCCACCGAGTCGGCCGTCATCTGCATGAACGCCTCCTCCAGCGAGGCCTGCTGCGGGCTGAGTTCGTGCAGCACCACGCCGTTCGCGGCGGCCAGTTCGCCGAGCCGGGCGAGGTCGCCGTCGACCACCTCGTAGGAGCCGTCGGGGCCCGGTTCGGAGCGCAGGCCGGCGCCGGACAGCACGTCGAGCAGCCGCTCGGGCTGGGGGCTGCGCAGCCGTACGGCGGAGCGGGAGTTGCGCCGGATGAACTCCGGCATCGGCAGGTCGGCGAGCAGCCGGCCCTTGCCGATGACCACCAGGTGGTCGGCGGTGACGGCCATCTCGCTCATCAGGTGCGAGGAGACGAAGACCGTCCGGCCCTCGGTGGCGAGGCGCTTCATCAGGTTGCGGACCCAGAGGATGCCCTCCGGGTCCAGGCCGTTGACCGGCTCGTCGAACATGACGATCTCCGGGTCGCCGAGCAGCGCGGAGGCGATCCCCAGGCGTTGGCCCATGCCGAGCGAGAAGCCGCGGGCGCGCTTGCGGGCGACCGGGGTGAGGCCCACCAGGGAGAGCGCCTCGTCCACCCGGCGCTCCGGGATGCGGTTGCTCTGGGCGAGCCAGAGCAGGTGGTCGCGGGCGGTGCGGCCGGGGTGGACGGCCTTGGCCTCCAGCAGCGCGCCGATGTACTTGAGCGGCTCGCTGAGCTGCCCGTAGCGCTTGCCGTCGATGGTGACCCGGCCACCGGTCGGGCGGTCGAGGTCGAGGATCATGCGCATGGTGGTGGACTTGCCCGCGCCGTTCGGGCCGAGGAAGCCGGTCACCACACCCCGGGGGACGGTGAAGCTGAGCCGGTCCACCGCGAGCGTCTTGCCGTAACGTTTCGTCAGGTCGTGCAACTCGATCATTCGCGCTCCCTTACTCTCTGTCAGGCTAGGACAAAGCGGATATCGCGGCCCGCTGAGTGGGCCCGCCGAGCGCACCGGAATACGGTGGCCCCATGAGCGAGCGAAGCGAGCGAATCGTCGAGAGGTGCGCGTCGGGGAACGGGCCTGCCGGGCGAAGCGAGGTGGGTGCGTGACCCTGCTCCCTTCGGCAGTGTCCGTCCGCGAGAGCGGAACCGGAACCCCCCTCGTGCTGCTGCACGCCTTTCCGTTGAACGCCTCGATGTGGTCGGCCCAGCTGGACACGCTGCCCGGCCTGACCGGGGACGGAGCCCGGGTGCTCGCCCCCGACCAACGGGGCTTCGGCGGCACCGAGCTGGGCACCGACGAGCCCTCGCTGGACGCGGTCGCCGACGACCTGGCCCTGCTGCTGGACGCGGCCGGCATCGAGCACGCGGTGGTCGGCGGAATCTCCATGGGCGGCTACGTCGCGCTGGCCTTCGCCCGCCGCCACCCCGGGCGGCTGTCCGGCCTGCTGCTGGCCAACACCCGCGCCACCGCCGACACCGACGCCGTCCGGGCCAACCGGGAGCGGATCGCGGCGGCCGTCACCGCGCGGGACAGCGTACGGCTGCTGCTGGACGAGCAGGTCGCGGCCAATCAGCTCGGACCGGACTCGCAGCACCTCGTGGACCGGGTGGAGGCGATGGTCTCCGCCGCCCGGCCGGCCGCCGTCGCCTGGGCCCAGCGGGCCATGGCGGCCCGCCCGGAGGCCCTGGACGTCCTGTCGGGGCTGCGGGTGCCGGTGGCGGTGGTCGCGGGCGCCCAGGACCCCCTGGTGGCCCCGGAGGAGGCCGAGCTGATGGTCCGGGCCCGCCCCGACGCCGAACTGACCGTCATCCCCGGAGCGGGCCACCTGAGCGCCCTGGAGGCACCCGAGGCCTTCGACGCCGCCGTCCGCGCCCTGCTGCGCCGGGTGACCGCCGGATGAGCGAGGACGCGGCCGCCTGGGACTTCTCGGCCCTGGAGGTGACCGGCCGGATGCCCGTGACCAACCGGGGCGAGGGACTGCTGGAGCTCACCCTGGAACCGCTCGGCGAGGACTACTGGATGCGCCCGGGGGAGACCTTCATCGTCACCTCGTACGGCGACTACGGGTCCGGCCACCCCTTCGAGGTGCAGTACTGGCCCGACTCCGTGTCGGTCTGGTGCACCTCCTGGTTCGGCACCGTCTCGGACGACGACGGCAACCAGCTCAGCAGCGGCTACCAGCGGCCCGACGGGGCCTACCCCCGGTAGAACCGCCCGGGATGATGACGGCGCGACGACCGACAGGCCCTCACCCGGGCGGGTGAGGGCCTGTCGTGTGTTCTCCGCGTTCGTTCGCCGCGGCGTCGCGTCAGCGCGACTGCTGGGCGGGCACGCCCATGGTGTCGTCGTTCGGCAGCGAGGCGGCGGCCACGGCCGCGCCGGTCAGCGTCGCCAGCATCTCGCGCACGTTGGTCAGCTGGGCGTTGATGCTGTCGCGGCGGTTGGTGAGCGCCGCCAGCTCGCGCTCGGACTCGCTGCGGATGCGGTCGGCCTTGGCGTTGGCGTCCGCCACGATGTCCTCGGACTGGCGCTGGGCCGTCTCGACGGTCTGGCGGGCCCGGCGCTCGGCGTCGGTGCGCAGCTTCTCGGCCTCCAGGCGCAGCTGCTCGGCCCGGTGCTCGATCTCGGCCAGGCGCTTCTCGGCCTTGGCCTGACGGGCGGCCAGGTCGCGCTCGGACTGCTCGCGGCGCTTGGCCAG
Source organism: Kitasatospora sp. NPDC059599 (assembly GCF_042735125.1). Classification (NCBI taxonomy): domain Bacteria; kingdom Bacillati; phylum Actinomycetota; class Actinomycetes; order Kitasatosporales; family Streptomycetaceae; genus Kitasatospora; species Kitasatospora sp. NPDC059599. The sequence continues at coordinate 66,226 of NZ_JBHWCL010000019.1, forward strand.
GTTGGTCTCGAACTCCAGCGCGGCCTGGGCGGCCTTGGTGCGGGTCTCCTCGAAGAGGGCGTCCGCCTCCTCGCGCTTGTTCTGGGCGTCCTTGTTGGCCTCGGCGCGCAGCTGGGCGGAGTCGCTCTTGGCCTTGTCGACGATCCGCAGGCCCTCGTCCTCGGCCTTGGCCTTGCGGTCCTTGGCGTAGTTCTCGGCCTCGGTGCGGACCTGCTGGGCGGCGGCCTCGGCGAGCTCGCGGTGCTGCTCGGCGGCGCGGTGCGCCTCGTCGCGCAGGTCCTTGGCCTCCTCCTCGGCGAGACGCAGGATCTTCTCGACGCGGGCGCCGAGACCGGCGTACGAGGGCTCCTGCTCGACGACCGCCGCCTGAGCGGTCTGGGTCTCCAGGTGGAGCTCCTCGATGCGCTTCTCCAGCGCACTGATCCGGGTCAAGGCACTGTCACGGTCGGCCACCAGCTTGGTGATCCGCTCGTCGACCTGGGCGCGCTCGTACCCACGGCGCACCAGGTCGAAGCCGTGAGGGGAATGACTGTCGCTCATGGGGTTCTGGGCTTCCTGTCGTCAAACCGCTGAGGTGGTTGAGGGAATCCTGACACGGTACCGGAGTGTCGACGGCGAAATGCCGTTGTCCCGCGGACAATGTCCGCTCAATCGGGTGGTGCGCTCTTGGAGCGATTGCCACCCGACCGGGGGGAGCCAACTCCGGCACCGGCCTTGGCGCCCCCGTCCTTCTTGGTGCTGCTTCCCCCGTTGGTCTGGGCGACCGGTGACGGTGCCTCGAACGCCTCCAGCGCGGACAGCACGTCCTGCACCCTGGAGATCTCGGTGTTGATGTCCTTGCGGCGGCGCACCAGCTCGTCCAGCTCGCGCCGGCCCTCGTCGGTGACCCGCTTCGCCTCGGCCTTCGCCTCGGCGAGCAGCCGCTCGGCCTCCGCCTTCGCCAGCTCGACCTGCTCGTCCGCGGCCTCGTCGGCGTCCCGCAGGCGCTTCTCCGCCTCGGTCGCCGCCCGGTCCAGCCGCTCCTCGGCCTCGGCCTCGGCGGACTGCAGCTTCGTCTCGGCCTTCTCGATGAGCGCTTCGGCGCGGTCGGTGGAGGTGGCGAGCTTGGTCTCCGCCTCCTTGAGCAGGCCCTCGGCCTTGCGGACCGCCGAGAGGCGCACCTTGCTCGCCTCGGCGGACGCCTCCGACGTGAGCTCGCCCGCGCGGTCCTCGGCGGCGGCGACCAGGGCCGCGGCGCGGTCCTCGGCCTCCGCGACGGTGGCCACCGCCTGCTCCTCGGCCTCGGTCAGCTGCTCCTGCGCGGCCGTCACCAGCGCGTCCACCCGCTCGCCGGCCGACTTCATGGCCGCCGCGTTCTCCTTGCGGGCGCGCTCGTGCAGCGCCTCCACCTCGGCGTCGGTGCGCTCGCGCAGTTCCTCGGCGCGCTCGCGGATCGCGGTGGCGTCGCGACGGGCCTCGGCGAGCAGCGCGTCCGCGTCGGAACGGCCCTTCTCGACCTCGCCCTGCCCGGCCGCCTCACCGGCCGCGACCAGCCGGTCGGCCTCCTTGCGGGCGGCGGCGACCATCGCGTCCGCCTGCTCCTCGGCGGCGGCAGTGGTCGCCAGCGCGGTGGTCTGGGCGTCCTCGCCGAGCGACTCGGCGTCGGCGAAGGCCTTCTCCAGGACGGACTTGGCGTGCTCGCGGGTGCCCCGGTCGAACTGCTCGGCGGCCTCCCGGGTCTCCGCGTCGTAGGCGTCGGCGCGGGCGCGGGTGGCGCTGTCGTACTCGTCGGCCAGGGTGCGGGTGGCGAGGGCGTACTCCTCGGCCTCGGCGTGCAGCCCGGCGGACAGCTCCTCGGCGTCGGCGAGCGAGCGGGCGCCCCGGGCCTCGGCCTCGGCCACCGTGCGGGCGGCCTGCGCCGCGGCGTCGGCGCGCAGCTGCTCGGCGGTGTCCTGGGCGGCACGCAGCTCGGCCTCGGCGTCCGCGCGCAGCTGCTCGTCGTAGACCTGGGCCTCGGCGCGCTGCCGGGCGAGCTCGGCCTCGGCGGCCTCGCGTTCGGCGGCCAGCTCCAGCTCGGTCTGCTCACGCAGCGCGGTGGTCTCGGCCTCGGTCCTGGCCCGCAGGTCGGCCGTCTCGCGGTCGGCCAACTCGCGCTGCTCGGCGGTCTCGCGGTCGGCCAGGTCGTGGACCTCGGCGGCGTACGCGTCGGCGGCGGCGCGCTGCTCGGCGGTCTCCCGGTCGGCCAGCTCGCGCAGCTCGGCCGCGTCCTGCTCGGCGGCCTCGCGGACCTCGGCGGCCTCCTGACCGGCGGCGGTCCTGAGCGTGGCGATCTGCTCGGCGGCGGCCTCGTACATGCCGGCCACCGACTGGCGGACCTCGGCGGCCTCCTCCTCGGCGGCGGCGACCAGCTCGGCGCCCTCGGCCTTCGCGGCGGCGATCAGCTCGGCGCGGTCGGCCTTGGCCTGCTCCAGCTCGGCCCCGGCCTCGGCGCGGATGCCGTCGGCGGTGGCCCGGGCCTCGGACAGCTCGCGGCCGGCCTCGGCGCGGACCGTCTCGGCCTGCTCGTTCGCCAGCGCCAGTTCGGCGGCGGCCTTCTCGCGGGTGGCCTTGGCGTCCTTGGCGGCGTCCGCCCGGCGCTGCTCGGCGGTGGCCTCGGCGCGCTGCAGCAGTTCGTCGGCGGCCTCGCGCTGTTCGGCGGCGTAGGTGTCGGCGGCTTCGTGCTGTTCGGCGGCGTAGGCGTCGGCGGTCTCGCGCTGCTCGGCGGCGTAGGCGTCGGCGGTGGTGCGGACCTCGGTGGTCTCGGTCGCGGTGCGTTCGGTGAGGTCGGTGGCGTGCTGTTCGGCCTCGGTGCGGACGCGGTCGGCGTAGGCCTCGGCGGTCTCGCGCTGCTGGGTGGTCTCGCGCTGGGCGAGGGCCCGCAGCTCGCCGGCGGCCTGTTCGGCCTCGGCCCGTACCCCGGCGGCGTAGGCGTCGGCGGTCTCGCGCTGCTCGGCGGCGTAGGCGTCGGCGGTGGTGCGGACCTCGGTGGTCTCGGTCGCGGTGCGTTCGGTG